>DASXEF010000602.1:0-3598 GCA_036490255.1 Kofleriaceae bacterium | reverse complement strand
TCGGCGCGTCGATCATGACACAGCTCGGATCGGTGGGATGCCCCTCGCAGTAGAGCGGATTGTTGTCGTGGCACGCCGCAGCGAACAGCGTCGTCGACAAAAGCAAAGCTCGAACGTTCATCGCGCGCTCCTGATCAAAATCTGTGCTCCCACCCGACCACGGCGCCGCCATGAACGAGCGCGGCAGTCGGCGTCGAGGTCGGATGCCGATAGCGATACCAGAGGTACCCGGACGCGCCGAGCACGACGAGACCGGCGATGCCAGTGATCACGCCCGCCGGCGCGGTATTCCAATACTGTTTGCCGCCGGTCGGGCTCGGATCCTGATCGACTGCATAGAGGATCACTCCGGCGGCGACGCCGAGTCCACCGATGATCGTCGTCGCGAGCGGAAGCGCCATTGAACCGTGTGTCGTCGGCTGCGCGGGCATCGCCGCGACAGACGATGGAGCGAGCTTCGTGCTGAGGGTCTGGCTCTCGCCGTCTTTGAGATCGACTTCATCGGTCTGCGAACGAAACCCCGGCTTCTCGAGCACGATCGTGTGATGGCCGGGATACGTAGACAGCTCGGTGTCTGTTACGCCGGCGCCGTGGCCGTCGAGCGTAACCGCGGCGCCGCTGGGGGCGGACTCGATCTTGAGCATCGTATGCCCCGATTGCGCGGCATCCTTTTGCAGCAATGTGCGCGCGAGATCCTGCGCGGTCGCTTCGAGCTGCGCATCGGCGCATGCGTCGCAGTATCTGCGATCGAATGTCGGGCTCTTACCGTCGCCCGCGACGAGCTTGCCCACGATCACGAGCTGCGCCGCGCCGCCGTCGGCGATGTTGCGGTCGATCGTCACGAGGAGCACGCGATCGATGTGCTTCGACGCGAACGCGGGCGGAAGACACGGCGTCATGTTCGGGTCCTTGCACGCGAACATTCGGTCGAGCTCTGCCTTTGACAGCGGGCTCTCGGGACGCGTCCACCCGACCGCGATTGCGATCCCGTCGAATGCGTTCTGCACGACCTGGCGTGCGTTGTCGTCGGCCGTGCCGCGCACGGCGACGATGCCCGTTTCGGCCGAGGCGATACCGACGCCGATCGGCGACAGCAACGCCAGCGCGACGAGCACCGCGCGACCCATTCGCTCCACTACCGGCGAGACTCTAGCTTCGTTCTTCATCGTGCGATGTCCGTAATCACCACGACCGCTCGATCGTCGTGGTTTGGTCAGGAGGAACCGAGATCATCGTGGTCTCGTCCTTGTTGAGGTCCTCGTTGAAGAGCCGCAACTTGTGCTTGCCCGCAGGGAAGTGCTTCTCGCGAAACGGAGTCTGATGCTGAGGTTGGCCGTCGATCCAGATTTCGGCGTAGGGGTGGACGAAGATCGCCAACTCGCCCCATCCGGTCGGTGCGCTCGCGGGCGCGACGTCGTGCGAATGATCCGTCGACGGAACGATCGGCCGATGTCCCGGCTTCGGTCGCGACGTCGCTACATCGGCATCGGGCGCCGCGATGCCAGCGTCGATGGCGACCGCGGCCACGAACGATGCATCCGCGATCGGCTCGCGCGGTGCCGCCGCGTCGATGGCGATGCTTTGCGGCGCGCGCGTTGCTTCGATACGCGCCGCTGCATCGTGCGCGACCGTGGCGTGCTGCGCGGTGTACCGCTGCGCGACCACGAACGCGCCGCCCGCGACCACGGCCACCGATGCGGCGAGAACCGCGATCCATCGGCCTCGGCCGTGTGCGCTCGACGCGGACACGCGCGGCACCGATTGCGACGCAGCATCACCGAGTGTGCTCACGACAGGCACGGCGATCTGCTGGGCTACGAGCCCTCGCGGCGCCTTGACTCCGCCCGAGCTGGTGTGGCGATGCCGAGCCGCTGCTTCGGGGAAACGCTCGGCGAGCAACGCGGCGAGCTCGCGGCGCCCGTTGCGCGGCGCATCCGCACACGCGAGCAGATCTTCGAGCACATCTTCGGCGGTCTGATATCGCTCGGCGCGGTCGCGCGCCAAGAGACGCATCGCGATCGCGCTGAGGTCGTCGGGCGCACGGCTGAACACTGTCTGCGGCGATGGGATCGGTTTGAACAAGATCTGCGCGATGCATTCCTGCGCGGTGCCGACGAACAGCGGACGATGCGTGAGCATCTCGTAGAGCACGGTGCCGAGCGCGAACAGATCTGATCGACCATCGAGCGACTCAGCGTTGGCTTGCTCGGGACTCAGATACGAGATCTTGCCTCGTACGACACCGGTCGCGGCGTTGCCGCTCGTACTCATCGCCTTCGCGAGCCCGAAGTCCGAAACTTTCACTGCGCCGCCGAAGCTCAACAAACAGTTCTGCGGCGAGACATCGCGGTGCACGAGGCCACGCGTCGCGCCGCTCGCATCGGGAAGCACGTGCGCGTAGCCGAGGCCGCGACACATCTCGCCCATGATGTAGATGATGATCGATGCCGGCAGCGGCCCCGTCGCCAACACGGCGGCGAGATCGCGTCCATCGACCGCTTCCATGACGAGGAACAGCCTGCCCTCGGCGTCGCGACTGAAGTCCGTGACCGAAACGATGTTCTCGTGCTGGAGGCGAGACGCGAGCTTGGCCTCCTGGATAAACGACTCGCCGAACGCAGCGTCGTCGGAGAACGCCGCGCGCACGCGCTTGATCGCGACGACTTTCTCGAAGCCTGCTTCTCCGACGTGCCGGCCGAGGTAAACCTCGCCCATCCCGCCGGCGCCCAGGCGTTCGAGGATCTCGTAACGCGAGCTTTCCTTCGAGGCGCTCGCGATCAACGTGTGCGCCTGCGGCGTCGCTGCGGGTGTGGCCGGCGCTTTGACGAGATCCGTGATCTGGTTGATCACGTCGAGGCCGCCCGGCGTGATGTTCGCCAACGCGAGCACATAGTCTGTGGGGCTCGGACGCTTTGACGGATCCATCGCGAGCGCTCGCATGAGCACATCGACAAACGTGCCGGGCAACGAAGGTACACGCTTGCGCGGGTCGATCGGAGCGATGTCGCGCTGCCGATCCGCGAGCGCGCCTTCGCGTAACTCGACGTACTCCACCTGTGTCTCGCCGGGGAACTGATAGGGAAACCACCCGCCGGTCGCCATCACGTAGGCGATCACGCCGATGGCGTACGTGTCGGCCGCACCGGTGACACGCTGTCCGCGCATCTGCTCGGGCGCCATGTACACCGGCGTGCCGAGCACCGAACCCTCTCGTGTGAGCGGCGTGCGCGCGAGCCCTTCGCTCAGATGCGCGACGCCCAGGTCGAGCACGATCACGAACATGTCGTTGCCGTCGCGATTGATCAGGAACAGGTTCTCCGGCTTGAGATCGCGGTGGATGGCGCCATGCGCATGCACGAGCTTCAAGCAACTCGCGACCGGCGCGAGGACGCGCAGAATCGTCAGCGGATCGACCGGCCCGGGATGCTCGACGAGCCACTGGCCGACGGTCATGCCTTGCAGGTACTCGAGTGCCATGAACCACGAGCCGGTCGCCGCGTCTTGAGCGACGTCGTAGACCGGGATCAGGTTCGGGTGCTGCAGCTTCGCCGATGCTCGCGCCTCGTTGACGAAGCGTTCCACGATCGACGGATGCCCG
>DASXEF010000571.1:0-5937 GCA_036490255.1 Kofleriaceae bacterium | reverse complement strand
CAGTCCATCGGCGACGGCACCGCGCCGGCCGCGTTCTGTAGAAACGCGACGCGATCGCGCAGCGCGCGATCTTTGAAGATCAGCGCGCCGCCGATCACGTCGGAGTGACCGTTGAGATATTTCGTGAGCGAGTGCGCGACGATGTCGGCGCCGAGCTCGAGTGGTCGCTGGAAGTACGGCGTCATGAACGTGTTGTCGACGGCGAGCAGCACGTTCTTGGCCTTGCAGACGGCCGCGATCGCCGCGATGTCGGCGAGCTTGAGCATCGGGTTCGTCGGCGTTTCGAGCCACACGAGCTTCGTCTTCGCCGTGATCGCCGCTTCGAACGCCTTCGCGCCCGCCGCCGGATCGACGTACGAGAACTCGAAGCCGAGCCGCTTGAAGACTTTGTCGAACAAGCGGAACGAGCCGCCGTAGATGTCGTCGCCGGCGACGACGTGCGTGCCGGTGTCGAACAGCTGGAGCAGCGTCGCGGTCGCCGCGAGGCCCGACGCGAAGCACAAGCCACCGACGCCGCCTTCGAGCGCCGCCAAGTTCGCTTCGAGCGCGAACCGCGTGAGGTTGTGCGTGCGCGAGTACTCGTAGCCTTTGTGCACGCCGGGCGCTTGTTGCGCGTAGGTCGACGTCAAATAGATCGGCGTCATCACCGCGCCGGTCGTCGGATCCGGCGACTGACCTGCGTGGATCGCCTTCGTGCCGAAGCCGTGGTTGTCGTCCGTCGCCATTATTCGAACCGGAAGCTCTTGGGGTCCTTCTCCATGATCCGCTCCATCGCAGCTTCCTCGAGGAGATCGATCATGCGTTGACCGCCGTACTTCTTCATCAGCTTGTCGTCGTACTCGTCGGCGATCAGCGCGACGTCGCGCAGCGTCGCGACGAGCTCTTCGGCGTCGAGCGTGGTGCCGCCGAGGATCGTGTGGCTGAACAGCACCGTGTGCTCGCCGGGATCCCACGCGAACGCACCGAAGCGCAGGTGGCCGTTGAGCTCGAGCAGCTGCTTGGCGAGCGGACCGTCGACGTCGACGCCCTTCACCAACTGTGACGTACACCGCACCATCGCGCGGTTGTCGCCCCACGGCACGACGCTGATCATCACGTACGCGCTGCCTTGCTTGATCACGTACAGCGAGTCGTCGATCTTGCGGTATGCGGGGCTGTCCTGGAGCGTGCGCTCGATCAAGAGCGCCGTGGCCACTTCGGCAGGGTTCATGCGCCGGTGTTATCACGGCGGTGGACCGTGCGATACTCGTCGCGTGCGTGTGGCTTTGGTCGTGCTCGCGCTCGTCGGGGCAACGGCCTGGGCGGACGACCCGAAGGTCATCCGCGAGATCGTGGTCGAAGGCAACACCAAGACCACGTCGGATACGGTCGAGTGGCTATCCCGCCTGCACGTCGGCGACGCGTGGCTCGCGGACGAGTCCGAGGTGGTCAAGGCGCGCCTCGTCACCAGCGGTTTGTTCAAGGACGTCGAGGTGTTCTGGGAGCCCATCGCCGACGGCGTGCGCGTCCACATGATCGTCGACGACAAGCACTCGTGGGTGATCGCCCCGGCATTTTACACGCAGCCGACCAACATCGGCGGCGGCGTTGGCTACGGCGAGAACAACCTGTTCGGCCTCAACCAGAAACTGTTGCTCTACGCGCAGATCGCGACCGGCGACACGTTCTTCGTCGGCGCGTGGCAGGTGCCGTCGATCGCCGGCACGCACGTCTACACGCAGGTCGACACGTATCTGACGCATTCGCGCGTGATCGAATACGCGAATCCGACCGCGTACATCGACAATCCCGTCGCGGTTCGTCGTGAATACGAGGACTACTACAACGTCGGCCTGCGCGTCGGTTACGAGTTCTTGCGCGGGCTCAAGCTCGACACGCGACTGCGCGCCGCGCACGTCAGCTACAACCACGTCGAGCTCGACACGCTCGACAATCCGAACGTCAGCAACGCCGACCTCGGTCTCGCGCCGGGCGCCGAAGTCCCGAAGCCCGGCGTCGAGGGTTGGGACGTCTCGAACGAATGGACCGCGACGTTCGATCGTCGCGCGAACTGGTACGGCATCGCGAGCGGCTCGCGCTACACGCTGACGTTCGAGCACTCGGTGCTGTCGAACGACTTCCACTACTACGAATTCAACGCGACCGCGTACAAGGCGTTTCCGATCCTCGAGAGTCACAACCTCGTGCTCAAAGCGCGCGCGGATCTCGGCTGGCACATGCCGTTCCAGCAAGAGTTCGAGACCGGCGGCACGTCGATGCGCGGCTGGCTCAACAACCAATTTCGCGGCGACACGCGCGGCCTGGTCAACGTCGAGTACTCGGTGCCGATGTTCACCGTCTACGGCTTGTCGTTTCGCGGCCTCGGCTTCGTCGACTCGGCGTACACGACGACGCTGCATCCCGATCCGGATCAGCGAAACTATCTGCCGAGCGAAGACGTCCGCGGGCTCGCGGGATTCAAGAACTCCGTCGGCGTCGGTACACGGCTGTACTTGAGGCAGATCGTGCTGCCGCTGCTCGGTCTGGATTTCGGCTACGGGCTCGAAGCGCGCGACTACGAGATCTATCTCGCCGTCGGGCTCACCGATTGACCCTCATCGGGTATGGTTCGCTCGATCGATGCGCTTCTGTCCGTTTTGCAGCGCGGAAAATGCCGACGACCTCGCCGTGTGCCAAGCGTGCGGACGTCGGTTACCGCCGCTGCCGCCGCGCGCGCGCACGCGTAACGCGCCGCCGACCGGCATCCAGCTGCCGCCGCGCCGGCCGACTGCGACCGTGCCGCCGCAGCGCCCCGCGACGACCGAGCCGGCCACGATCGTGCAACCGTCGCACGATTCGTCGACCGTGCGCACGCAGACGCTGCCGTCGGTGCCGCTGCGCGGGCCGACGAAGCCGACCATGCCGCCGCCCGAGACGCTCGACGGCGAGCCGTTGATCGAGCGCGAGAGCGTGCCGGCGTTGCCGCCGCCACCCGCGCCGAGCGACGACGACAATCGCCGCCAGCTCGCGAACGCCCTCAACCCGAGCCCGGCCGCGCAGCGCCGCGACGCGACGCAGGAGCCGCGCATCATCGCGGATCGCCGCAAGTCGGAGTCTTCACCGCCGGCTTCACCTCCCGTCGGCGGTGGCCCGCCGCCGCGACCGAAAGGCTCGTCGCAACCGCCGCCGATCACCGTGCCGTCGATGGTGCCGTCGGTCGCGTCCGCGCCGCAGCCGTTGCCGCCGGCGCTGACTCCAAAGGCCCCGCCGCCGTCGGGCGACGACCTGTTCCTGCGCGACAACGACTTCAAGTCGCCGCCCGAGCCGCGCTATCCGCTGGTCTCGCACGATCGCGACGCCATCGGCGAACCGCCGCCGACGCGCTTGCACCGCGGCGATGCGCTCGTCGATCGGCCGTTCTCGCCGGCGCAGGTGCTGCCGGTTCCGGAGATTCCCGAGCCCGGCCTCGTCAAGGCCGCGCGCTACGCGTACATCTTCGCGGTCGCGCGCTGGCAACGCCGCGGCGCGATCAAGCAGCTCGGCATCGAGATCAAGCAAGACACCGAAGCGCTCGACGGCGTGCTCGGCGGGCTCGGTCGCGCAGCGCGTGGTGCGCGCGTCGAGGGCCGCGTGTTCTCCGCCGAGAACCAGGCGATCTCGATGGCCGAGGAGCGCATCCGCCATCTTCAAAAAGAAGGCGCCGAGGTCGAAGGCCGCCAGGCCGAGGAGAACTCGAAGTTCGTCGACATCGAGCGCGAGCGCAACGCGAAGCTCACCGAGGCCGAGCGCAACGTCGAGGAGGCGCAGCGCGAGCTCGCGCAGCTCGAAGCGCAGCGCCGCTCGTTGCGCGACAAGCGCAAAGAGGTCGAGCGCCGCCAGAAGGCGTATCTCAAAGCCGCCGATGACAGCGAGCGGCAATCGACCACGGCGCCGATGGGCGATGGCCGGCAAGACATGCGGCGGGTCGCCGAAGGCCACCGCAAAGAGGCGGCCGCGCTCGAGCCCGAGCGCCAGGACGTCGAGCGCCAGCTCGGCGCGGTCGAGCGCCCGATCAGCGAGATCACCGCGCGCTTCGACGCCGGCAAAGCCGAGCTCGATGCCGCCAAGCGCAGCCTCAACGACGCGCGCGAAGGCCACACACACAGGCTCGCCGAGCTCGACTCCGAGCAAAAGCGCAAGCATCGCGAGGTCGCGCTCGCCGAAGGCGAGATCCAGCGCCGCCTGGTCACGCTCGGCACGCTCGTCAACTTGAACCGGATCGAGGATCCGAGCTTCGTCGAGCTCTACGAGCGCATCGATCGGCTGCGCGGCGCGATCACGGCGCGCACGACCGAGATCGAGAAGCTCACGGCCGAGCGCGAAGCGTACGACCGCGGCACGTTGGTGCGCGGCATCGCGACGATCGGCGGCGCATTGGTCGGACTCATCGCGTTGATCGTGATTCTCGCCGCTATATTGTAAAGCGGCGTTTCACGCGGCTAATTCAACTCCCGCTCACGAGTCGGCTCGTCGGCAATGTAGTAACCTTGCAATAGGGTGCCGAAGGTCCTGGTTTCGAACAACAGCGAGCTCTTGCGCCACTTCACGGCGCCGCCGTTCCGCCGGCTCGGGCTCGAGCTGATCGTCGCCAAAGACGCCGCCGATGCGCGCGCACAATTCGAGCAGCAAGAGCCGGCGATAGTCATCCTCGATGCCGAGCTCGGCGACGAGCTCGCGGTCACGCGCGCGATCAAAGTGAAATCGCCATCGACGCGCGTGATCCTCATCGCGAACAACCGGCTCTCCGGCGATCAGATGCGCGACATCTCGGCGTGCGGCTGCGACGAGCTGTTGATCGCGCCGATGACCGCCGACGAGCTCCACGACGTCGTCGCGATCCAGCTCGGCGAGCCGCGGCTCGGCACCGAAGGCTTCGCCGTCGCGATCACGCTCGGCGGCAAAAAAGTCGACGCGACCGTGACGAACCTCTCGACCGACGGCGTTCGCCTCGTCGTCGTCGAGCCGGTCGCGGAGGGCCAGAGCGTCGAGGTTTCGATCACGCCCGACGGCGACGGCCCGCTGACGATCAAAGGCTCGGCCGTATGGGCGCAGCCGCGCGACGGCAAGACCGTCGTCGGCATCGCGTTCAATCAGCTCGACGATCGCGCGCGCGCCGTGCTCGCGAAGCTCACGCAGTGGCAAGTCGTCAAAGACGGCGAGCGCACGCGCGTCGTGCTGCGCGGCGACTTCACCGAGGCGACGCGGTTCGACGAGCTGATGCCGGCGATGGTCGGCCGCGTCGTGTTCGATACCGCGCAGGTGACGTACATGAACTCGTTGGGCGTACGCGCGTGGTGCGAGTTCCTGCGCCAGGCGCGGATCCAAGGTTACGAGTTCCACGCGTGCTCGGTGCCGTTCATCTTGCAGGCGTCGATGGTGAAAGACGTGATCGGCCGCGGCACGGTGACGTCGTTCTTCGCGCCGTTTCACTGCATCAACTGCGATCACCAAGAAGAGCGCCTGCTGCAATCGGCGGCGATCTTGGCGGCGAATTTGGAACCGCCGGTGTTCAAGTGCCCGAGCTGCGCCGGCGCGCTCGAATTCGACGATCTGCCGGAGCGCTACTTCGCGTTCCTGCAGGACGACGCCGACTAACGCTGCTCGCACGCGAGCACGTGGTCATAGGTGCACGCGTTCGCGAAGTCGATCTCGGCGCCGTCGTCGCCGATGTCGTGCAGGTTCGTCGCGGGCGGTCCGTTCGGCACCGAGTCCAACGGCTGCACGGAGTAGTGCAGCGCGACGTCGAGCGTCGAGCCGGTTTGCGTCGCGCCGACGAGCGTCAGGTCGCGCGTGCGATCGCGCGGCTCGAACGTGCCGCAATCGAGCGCATCGCCGACGAGGAACCAGCCGGCGCTCGTCTGGATCGCGAGCTGACACGTGCCGTGCACGAGGTCCTCGTTGCTGAGCCGTAGGATCGCC
>DASXEF010000567.1:0-9422 GCA_036490255.1 Kofleriaceae bacterium | reverse complement strand
CTTTGCCGCAACCGAGAGCCAGCGCCAACCCGATCATCCAGGTGGCCCGCATGCGTCGAGGATCCCCCGAACGAGGGCCGGCGTAAAGCGTCAAAAGCGCGTCCACCAGCCAACGTAGCCGCCTTGCGGGGTTACGGCCGCGACCGGGCCCGAGCTGCCGCTCGAGATCGCCTGCGCGAGCAGCACGGCGCCGCCGACGGTCGCCCCCACGCCGACGGCGAGAAAGCCGATGCCGACCGGTGTCGACTCGGGATAGATGTACTTCTGCTGCTCGCCGCCGAGCTCGCCGTAGTAGACGTAGAACGAGCCGGTGACGATCGCCGCGACGCCGATGCCGAGCAGCACCGATGGCCACAGCTTCGACGGCCGGGCGGCATCGAGATCGGCGTCGAGCGTGACCGCGGTCGTATCGTCGACGGCGACGCTGACTTTTTGCGACGCGACCTTGTGACCGCGCAGCACGATCACGACGCGGTGATTGCCGGCGATCACGTCGCGCTCGACCGGCGTCGTGCCCAGATCGTGGCCGTCGATCTGCGCGAGCAACCCGCTCGGGTTCGAGTCGACTTTGAGCCGGCCCATCTTCGCCGCGTTCTTCGCGAGCGACAGCAGCATCTCGTCGGCGACCGCGTGCCACGCGTCGCCGTTGCATTGCTCGCACGTGCGCTTCTCGACCGCGACCGCCATCTGGCCGCGGACGAACCAGTACGCGACGAACGACCACGTGCGCGTCGCCTTGTCGGCGACATCGACGTGCGCGTACAGCACGCGGTCGGTGCTCGACCGCGCGTCGACGACGCTGCGCGCACACGCCTGATCGTCGACGACCAGGCAATTCGCGAGCGCGATCGCGGCCTCGTCGGGCATCGGCGCGCGGATCGCTTTGAACCCGTGCTCGCGCGACCATTCGGCGATGTAGTCGTGAACGTCGGCTTGGATCGTCGGGCCCGCGCCGGTGACGACGACGCCGAGCTCGCGATCAGCCCGCGCGACCGACGAGGCCAGCGCGATCGCGAGCCAGACAAACAGCACGACGCGCACGACACCGGCGATGGTAGCGCATGTGGTCGGGCTGGCGCGAAATGCAGCGCCGATCCGCGTCGACGCTTAATATTCGTCGGCGCCCATGTCCCAGCCGCTACCTTGCGGTCGCGCGTCGCCGAAGAAGTCGATCGCGATGGACGGCGCCGAGCTCGCGGCATCGATCGCCGGCGAGCCAACTTTTAGCTTGAAGCTGCCGTCGAGCATCGGATCCAGCGCGAGATTGCCGCTGCCGTCTTGCGCTGCGCCGGGCGGATTGAAGTCCGTGTACGTGTACGTGCAGGCGCCGCCGCCGGTCTCGAGCCCGCTCGCGGCATCGTTGGCCGTCATGATGTCGTTGCTGAATACGAGCGAGTTGCTCTGCACTTCGCACAGCACGCCGCCGACGAAGTTCATCTTCGCGTGGTTCGTCGAGATCGTCGTGAACTGAATCGTGTCGGTCGTGTTCGGCGAGCTCATGACGTGGACGCCGCCGAAGCTCGACGCGTTCGCGCCGTTGCCGCCGGTGCCGTTATCGTGAATCAGACTGTTCGTGATCTTGAACGCGGTGGTAGCGAGCGAGACGCCGCCTTCGCCGCTGCTCGCGACCTCGGAGCGGTCCATCACGACGGTCCCTGCCGTCGCGTCGACGCCGATGCGTGCGCACATGCTGATCGACACCTGCTCGAGCGTGAGCTTGCCGGTCGACGCCATCGACACGCCGTCGCCGGTGGCCTGCGTTCCGCCGCCCGACAGCGCGAGCTCGTAGAGCCCGACGTCGCTGGTACCCGTGATCGTCACGACCGGCCCGGCGTTCATCTGGTCGATCGACGCGCTGCCTCGGCCGAGGATCGACACGCCACGCGCGACGGCGATGCCGCTCGTATCGTTGGTCGCATCGCCGTCGAGCACGATGTACTGCTTCGTGCCCGTCAGCGCGTACGCCACGCTCGCGCACGGCGCCGCGCTGCCGCACGTGCCGGTATCGCTGCCGCCCGTCGGCTCGACGTAGGCGACGTCGGTGTCGTCGCCGCACGCGCCGGTCGGCAAGCACGCGTTGCCGCCGCACTGCGCGTCGGTCGCGCACGCGACGCATTTATCCATCGCGGTGTCGCAGATCGGCATCTCGCCCGAGCACATCGCGTTCGACGTGCACTGCGGATCCGAGCCGCTGCCCGATCCGGAGCCCGAGCCGCTGCCCGATCCGGAGCCCGAGCCATTGCCGCCGTCGCCACCGGCGACGAAGTTCGGGTTCTTCTCCATGCACGCGGCGATCAGCACCAGCCCGATGGCGAACGTCTTCGTCGTCATATGTGCCCTCCTTAGAAGCGACCGGACCAGCCGAAGACCGCGCCGTCGTGCGTGATCGCTGCGACCGGCGCCGAGTGCGCCGTCGGCCGGAGTAGCAAGTACACGCCGACGCCGACCGCGACCAAACCCGCGCCGCCGACGATGTAACCGGGTGTGCGGTAGTCGCGATAGAACTCTTTGTCGGCGCCCGGCGGTCCGCCGCTCGCGATCATCACGATGCCGCCGACGAGCGCGACGCCACCGGCCGCGGCGATCGCGATCGGCAACGCCTTCGACGACGACGCTTGCTCGTCGCTCGGTGCCATCAGATCGGCCGAGCCCGTCGGTGCAGCGGCTTGCGCGACGGGTTTCGCCGCCGCGGCATGGCCACCCACCGTCGCCGGCGGTTCGGCGGCGAGGGCGAGCATGAGATCGTCGGCGGTGGCGCGCATCTGCTTTTCCGTGCAGCGCTTGCACGTGCGGCGCTCTTGCAGCGGTTCGTGGCCCTTCGCGAGCCAGTAGCCGCTGATCGCGATATCGCGCGAGCCGTCGCTGCGGTTCGGTGTCATCTCGACGCGCGCGAACACGATCGTCTGCGCCTTCGCGCGCTTCTCGACGACCGCGCGCGCGCAGCCGATGTCGTCGATCACGAAACAATCGATCAGCGTGTTGATCGCGTCGGGCTCGAGCGACGACGGCTGCACGACGTGACCGCGTTCTTTGAGCCAGCCCTCGAGCTGCGACGCGAGCTGAGGCTGCAACGTGGCCTCGCCGGTGACGACGACGCCGACGTCCGCCGATGCGGTCGCGGACGTTGCAAGGACGACACAGGCGAGGATGGCGCGCTTCATCGGGTCTTGTCGATCACGGTCGGGTGGGTGTCGGAGATCGTCACGGTCTGCGTCTCGTCCATGCCGAGCTCGTTGTTCGACAGCTCGAGCTTGTGTGCGCCGACGGGCAACCGGATGGTTTGCGGCGTGTCGCCGTAGCGCTTGTGGTCGACCGTGATCGTCATGATCGGGAACGCCCGGACCGTCAACAGTCCGGTCTTTTGCGTCTGCGCCGGAGGGTGAACCGTGCTGTTCGAAGATGCATCTTTTTTGGCATCGGGCGCCGTGTCCGATGGCACAGCGGCGTCGATCATCGCGACGAGCGGCACGGTTGCGTCGGCCATGCCGGCGTCGAGCGGCGTGGTTTGCGTTACGCCGAGACCTGAATTCGATCCAGCGGCGTCCATCACGGGGGCAACTGCCACGCTGGATCCGGCCGAGCCGTTGCCGGCGTCGCCGTGCTTGCCGTGCGTCACCGCCATCACGATCGCGAACGCGATCGCGGCGCTCGCGATCAACGCGGCGACCAGCACGAGCGCACGACTCTTCGCGGGCCGGCCGCCGACCGTCGACATCTGATACTGCGGATCCATCGTGCCGGTCGCGGCTGCGCGCTGCGCGCCGATGCTCGCCATCGGTACGATCGGCGTCGCCGCGGGCGTGTATGGCCGACTGCCGTCGGCGACGTTGCGTGTGACCGGCGGGATCGATTGCGGCGTGAGCAGGCCGTGTCGCTTCGAGCTGCGCACCGGCGCGAGCTGCGGGAAGCGCTCGGCGAGGATGTGGACGAGCTGCTCGCGGCCGTTCTTCGGCGCGTCCGCGCACTCCATCAGATCGGCGATCGCGTCCTCGGCGGTCGCGTAGCGCGCGGGCAGGTCGCGCTCGAGCAGCTTCATGCACACGTGCTCGAGATCGGGCGGCACGTCGGGGCGCTGCGCGCGCGGCCGTGGGATCTGGCCGAACAGCACGGCCGCGAGCGTCGCGCGGGTGTCGTCGCCGGTGAACAGGCGCCGGCCGACGAGCATCTCCCACATCATGATGCCGACCGCGAACAGGTCGCTGCGCCCGTCGAGCGCTTCGCCGTTCGCTTGCTCAGGGCTCATGTACGCCGGCTTGCCCTTGATGAAAACGGATGCAGTTGCCTCGCTCGCGGCCTTCGCCTTGGCGATGCCGAAGTCGGAGACCTTGACCGCGCCTTCCCACGACAGCAGCACGTTGTGCGGCGACACGTCGCGATGGACGATGCCGCGGATCGTGCCGCCGACCGGCAGATCGTGCGCGTGGCCCAAGCCGCGCAGCGCTTCGCCGATCACGAAGATCGTGACCGCCCACGGCAACACGCCGCTCGCGAGCAACGTATCGAGGTCGCGGCCTTCGACGAGCTCCATCACCAGGAACAGGCGATTTTCGGCGTCGCGATCGAAGTCGAGCACGCTGACGATGTTCGGGTGCTGGAGCTGCGCGCTGATCTGCGCCTCCGAAACGAACATCTGCGCGAACGACGGGTTGTCGGAGAACCCCGGCAACACGCGTTTGATCGCGACCTTCCGCTGGAAACCTTCGGCGCCTTGCGTCGAGCCGAGGAACACCTCGGCCATGCCGCCGCCGCCGAGCCGTTGATCCAGCCGATATTTCCCAGTGCTCCCGAGCATCGGGCGCACGCATCATATATCAGCGGCGGACGAAACCGTGATCGCGCGTGATCCCGTGCGTGGCGAAGTACCGCCTGGCGGCCTCGGCGTGGAGCGGAAATGCGAAGTCGGTATCGAGCCCACCGGGGCCGAAGATGACGCCGCGCTCTTGCGTCTCGCTGTTTGATGCAAACGGTGGCAGGTGATCGACCGGATCGCTGACCGCGAAGATCAGGACACGATTCGGCTTGGGCTCGGTCGAAGCGACCCACAACACGCGCAGGCTCGCCGGATCGATCGTCACGTTCGCTTCTTCCGATAGCTCGCGCGCGCAACCGACTTGCCACGACTCGTGGTCCTCGACGAAGCCGCCGACCAGCGCGAGCTTGCCCACGCCGGGTGGAATGCCACGCCGGATCACCAAGAGGCCATCGCCAACCGGCACGAGCGCGACCGCGACCGGGATCGGGTTCGCCCAGATCTGCGCTTTGCAGCTCGCGCAGGTCCGCGGATACATGAGCGGCTCGGGAAACTTCGTTCCGCAGAAATTACAGAAAGCATCTCTCATGAAGGTCGTCATTTTGGAATCAGCGAGTCCTGGCCGCGATTGCGCATCTCGTGGCGGTAGACGTCGATCAGCTTGACGAACGCGTCGGACAGCTCGGGATCGAACTGCGAGCCCGAGCAGCGCTCGATCTCGGAGATCGCGATCTCGTGCGACAACGCGCGGCGATACGCGCGATCCGACGTCATCGCGTCGTACGCATCGGCGATCGCGACGATGCGACCGAGCAGCGGAATGTTCTGGCCCGATAGGCCGCGCGGATAACCGCCGCCGTCGAACCACTCGTGGTGACACCAGCAGCCGTCGATCAAGCCGTGCAGGCACGGCACCGGCTCCAAGATGCGCTTGCCCTTTTCGGGGTGCTGGCGAAACACCGCGACTTCTTCCGGCGTGAGCTTGCCCGGCTTGTTGAGCATGTCGTAGCGCACGCCGATCTTGCCGACGTCGTGCATCACGCCGGCCTGGACGATGCGGCGCACTTCGGCGTCGGGCAGCGTCAGGCCACGCGCCAAGATCTCGGAGTACACGGCGACGCGCTCGCTGTGCCCGCGCGTGTACATGTCGCTCTCTTCGAGCGCCTGCGCGAACCCGGCGACGGTTTGCTGGAACATCTCCTCGAGCGACGTGTTGGCTTTGCTCAGGCTCGCGTTGGTCGACTTGAGCTCGCCGTACAGCCGCGAGCTCTCGATCGCGCTCGCGGCGCGCGAGGCGAGCACCGCGAGCATCTTGCGGTGGCCTTCGTCGAGCTTCTTGCCGGGCGTGAACGAGAACACGTTGAGCACGCCGATCGTCGTCGCGCTGACTTGTAGCGGCACCGCGACGAACGACGACAGCTCGGCCGGCGCCGCGGCTTCGGTGAAGAACCGCGATGCTTTGCCGCCGTGGGCCAAGATCGGCGTATTTGCCGCGAACGCCGCGCCCAGCACGCCGAACGCGGGTGAGGGCAGGCCGCCGCGCACGCGAGCGCCGTCGCTGACCATGCGCACGCGCTCTTCGAATCGACCGCTCGCAGAATCGAGCAGGTGCAGCGTCGCGACGTCGGCTTTGACCTCGTCGATCGCGGCGTGCAGGATCACGTCGAGGATCTTGTCGATGTCGGGCGACAGCGCGATCGCTTCGCTGACGCGATAGATCGTCAGCGCCTCGCGGAGCCGGATGTTTTCGGTCTGCAGCCGCTGGCGATACAGCGCGCGCTCGACGACGTGGATGACCTCTTCGACCTTGAACGGCTTGAGCAGGTAGTCGTAGGCGCCTTTTTTCATCGCCTCGATCGCGGTCTCGACCGTGCCGAATCCGGTCATCAGCACGGTGAGCACGCCGAGCCGCTCGGCTTCGACTTTCTCGAGCAGCTGCAGCCCCGACAGCCGCGGCATCTTGAGATCCGTGATCAGCAGATCGTACGGATGCAGCCGTAGCTCCGTCAGTGCCTTCTCGCCGTCCTCGACCGTGTGGACCGAGAAGCCTTCGAGCGTCAGGAACTCGGCGAGGATCTCGCGAATGACACGTTCGTCGTCGACGACGAGGATCCGTGCGGCGTCTTTTTCCGGTGCGGAGTCGGGTTCGGCGGCGACCACGCGAGCTTTAGTTCGGCGCGTTCTTCGGCGCGAGCGGATCCCAGTACGTGCCGGGGTGTCCGTTCTCGGTGTCCGCCTGCGTCTGGATCTTGAGCCAGTTGTCGCGCTCGTTCTCGGCGGTTTTGTGCAGATCGTCGTACTTGCCCTTCGCCGACGACGTCCGGTGCTCGCGATCCTCCATCTGCTTGGGGAACGCATCGTACGTCACGCCCTTCGGCGCGATGTTGTTGTGCTGGCCGATCTGGGCCTTCGTGTTCTCGTACTGCGCCTCGCGCCAGTACATGTTCTCTTGCGTCCAGCGCTCGTAGCGGCGCAGGTACCGCACGTAGGCTTCGATGTAATGCACGCGCGCGTCGGCGGCCTTCGCGAGGTCGCGCGCCGTGTTGAGCTGCTTCGTCGCGTCGTTGATGCGGTTCATGTCGTTCGACAGATCCGCCGACTTCTTGTTCGACGACGCAGAATCGACGCCGAGCTGCGCCGCTTTCTGATCGTTGTGCGCTTGGTGCAGCTGCGACTCGGCGTCTTTTTCCTGCGCGTCGGCGTTCGCGTTCTGCATCCGCGCGACGTTCCAGTCGTTCTGCGTCGTGATCATTTGCTGTTTTTGATCGAGCGGCACGCTGGCGATGTACATGTCGTCGTAGTGGGCGCCGAGTGGTTTCGGCGGCTCGTCGGACGCGCCGCACGCGCTAACACCGACGAGTAAGACAAAGAGCTTGAACATTCCCCGCATAGGTGAACGCGAGCCTACACCGCCAACGCGCGGCGAGCTACCATCGGAGGGCAACTGATGACGACGCTGCTTGCCGTCGATGTGGGTAACACGAACACCGTGATCGGCGTCTTTCGCGACGCCGAGCTCGTGGCGCATTGGCGGATCCAGACGGTCGCGCAGCGCACGTCGGACGAATACGCGGTCTTGCTCAAGACGCTGATGGATCTGCAGGGCATCGCGTGGACGAGCATCGATGCCGGGATCATCTCGTCGGTCGTGCCGCCGACGCTGTTCGGCTTGCAGCAATTCTTCAAGCACCACTGCGGCGGTCCGGCGCTCGTCGTCGGGCCCGGCATCAAGACCGGCATGCCGATCCTCTACGAGAACCCGCGCGAGGTCGGCGCCGATCGCATCGTCAACTCGGTCGCCGCGTACGAAGAAGTGAAGGGCGGCTGCATCGTCGTCGATTTCGGCACCGCGACGACGTGGGACGTCGTCACGCCGAAAGGCGAATACGCCGGCGGCGTGATCGCGCCGGGCATCACGATCAGCGCCGAGGCGCTCTACGAGCACGCCGCGAAGCTGCCGCGCGTCGAGCTGGCGCGGCCGGGCAAGATCGTCGCGCGCAACACGGTCGCGTCGATGCAAGCCGGCCTGGTCTACGGCTACGCCGGCATGGTCGACAAGATCGTCGAGCGGATTCGCGCCGAGATCGATTATTCGGCGAAGTGCATCGCGACCGGCGGGCTCGCGTCGCTGATCGCCACCGAGACGACGACGATCGAAGCGAGTGACGACTTGCTCACGCTCAAAGGCTTGCGGATCTTATATTCGCGCAACTCGTGATGGTGGAGCACACGCCTCTCGACGCGACGAAGCTGTCCGCATCCGCGCAAAAAGCGCTCGGTGCCGGGCCGGGCCGGATGATGGCGTCGCGCGGCCTCGTGCCGCTGCCACCGAACGAGCAGCTCGCGGTGCTCTATCAGCTGTCGATCGACGCCGATCAGAACCTGGCGACGACCGCGCGCACCACGGCGATGGGCTTGCCCGACAAGCTGCTCGCGGGCGCGCTCGCCGACGGCTCGGTCGATCCGCGCGTGCTCGATCTGTTCGCCCAGCTCGTCGGCGACAAGGGCATCGCGTTCGCGGCGCTGGTCGCGAACCCGTCGGTCGCCGATTCGACCGTCGCGTTTCTCGCCGAGAGCGCCGGCTCCGACGAGATCGAGCGCATCGCGGCGAACGAGCAGCGGCTGTTGCGCCATCCCGAGATCATCGCCGCGATGTACGGCAACAAGCTCGCGCGCATGTCGACGGTCGACCGCGTGATCGAGCTCGCGGTGCGCAACGACGTCCGCGTGCCGGGCCTGGCCGCGTGGGACGAGATCGCGCGCGCGCTCGAGCTCGGCGCGAGATCCACCCCCGCCGACGACGCGACGTTCTTGGCCGCGGCCGAGGCCGCCGAAGGCGACGACGACAGCGTGCTCACGGTCGGCGATGCGAATCAGCCGCTGGGCGAAGACGACGCCGACGAAGCCGCGCCCAAGAAAGAGCGCGTCATGATCGGCTCGCTCAGCGTGCCCGCCAAGATCCGGCTCGCGAACATCGGCGATGCGTTCGAGCGCTCGACGCTGGTTCGCGATCCGATGCGGCTGGTGGCGCTGTCGGCGATCAAGGCGCCGCGCGTCAGCGAATACGAGGCCGCGCGCTACGCCGGAAATGCGAATTTGGACGAAACCGTCATCCGCTATATCGCCAGTCGCCGCGATTGGACCAAGCTGTATGGCATCAGGTACTCGCTGT
>DASXEF010000508.1:0-4831 GCA_036490255.1 Kofleriaceae bacterium | reverse complement strand
CGTCAAGGGCGAGTTCGTCGGCGGCGCCGACATCGTGCGCCAGATGTTCGAGGGCGGCGAGCTCGAGAAGAAGCTCGGCGATCTCGTCGCACCGGCGAAGCCCGCGAAGCTCACGGTCTCGCCGCGCGCGGCGAGCGAGCTGCAAGCCGCGCTCAAGGACGGCGCGCCCGGCGACGTCATTCACCTGACGATCACGCCGGCCTGGGAGCACCAGCTCGACATCGGCGCCAAAGAAGCCTCGCACGTCACCGTCGAGACCAACGGCATCACCGTGCAGATCGATCGCGCGAGTGCGGCGCGTGCCGACGGCACGACGATCGATTTCGTCGAAGATTCGTCGGGCGCCGGCTTCAAGATCGAGAACCCGAATCGCCCGGCGATGGTTCGCGAAGTCTCGCCGAAAGAGATCAAGGCGCTGGTCGACGGCGGCAAGGTCCCGCAGCTGTACGACGTGCGCACGCCGAAAGAGCGCGACGTCGCGCAGATCGCCGGCACCAAGCTGCTCGACGACAGCGTGATGGCGCAGATCGAAGCGCTGCCCAAGGACACGCCGCTCGCGTTCCACTGCCATCACGGCGGTCGCAGCCGCGGCGCGGCCGAGCACTTCCTCAAGGCCGGCTTCAAGACCGTCTACAACATGGCCGGCGGCATCGACGCGTGGTCGCGCGACGTCGACCCGTCGATCAAGCGCTACTAATGCGCTGAGCCGGAGCCGAATCCGGATCCCGCACCGGCATCCGGCACGCGCGTCGCGACGAGCTGTTGATCGCCGACCAGGAACAGTGCGCGCACGACGTCGTTGCCGCGCTTCTGGAAGTTCACGATCGCCTGGAGCTCCTCGATCCACATCTCGTGATCGTTCAGCGGGATCATCCGATACGGCGGTGCGCCGCGGCCGGTGATGAACACGCGCTTGTTGCGCACGGTGACGGCGAGCGGCTCGTCCTGCAACATGTACGTGCCGGCGTATGCCGCGAGCTGCTCGGCGGTCGGCGGCACGAACGGCTTGACGTCCTCGCCGGCCATCATCTGGTAGAGCTCGTCCGCGAAGCGGTCGAAGATCGCGAGCGACGTCGACGCGAGCAGCACGACACCGCGCCGCGTCTTGGGCTCGAACCCGACGAACGAGTGAAAGCCGCCGGTCTGGCCGTTGTGCCAGTACCGGCCCGCGCTGTCGATCTCCCAGCCGATGCCTTCGTTGTCGGTTTCGGGGCGTTCGAGCTGCGGGACCTGCGTCATCTTCATCGCCTGTCGCAGCGGCCCGCGCGAGCTCGACGCGGCATCCATCTCGTCGTCGATCAGCGACAGCATGTCGTGCGCGTCGGAGACCAGCGCGCCCGCACCCGCGAGCGCGTCGAAATACCAATACGGCACCGGTTGCATCTCCGCGTTCGTGCCCTGCGCACGACGCTCCTTCGCCGGGTCCGGGACCTCGAGGAACGTGCTGCCGAGCCCGAGCGGTTGCAGGATGCGGCCCTCGAGCGCGATCCGGTAGTTCGTCGACAGCCTGCGACCGAGCACGAAGCCGAGCACGCCCATGCCGAAGTTGGAGTAGTTGACGGTCTCGCCCGGCGTGCTGACGAGCGTCGTGCGGATCAGATCGTCGTAGAGCTGCTCTTCGCCGTACTTCGCGTACGGATCCGGCGTTTGTTCGCGGCGAGCCAGCGACGGCGGCATCCGCGGCAACCCGGAGCGATGCGTCGCGAGCATGCCGAGCGTGATCGTGCGCTTGTCCTTCGTCGGCACGGTGACGCCCGGCGGCAACAGCTCGGAGAGGTTCGTGTCGAGCGTGAGCTCGCCGCGCTGCACGCTGTCGGCGAGCATCAGCGCGGTGAACACTTTCGTGATCGAACCGATCTCGAACAGCGTCGATGCGTCGGGCGCGCGATTGCCCGGGCCTTTGCCGAAGCCGTAGACCTCGGTGCGGCCGCCTTCGTACAGCCCGATGACGATGCCGGTCGCGTACTCGGCGTCGATCAGCGGCTGGATCAGCGCGGCGACTTTTGCTTTGTGCGGCTCGTGATCGGTGGTCGTCGTCGGGACCGGCGGCTTCTTCACCGGGCCTTGCGACGACGAGCCGCACGCGCAGACCAGTGCGAGAAGCGAGACAGCGCGCATCGCGCGTAGACTGACGGCGAACCGTGCCAGATGCAAGATCGCTCACGCGCGAGGCGCCTTGGTTCGTGCGAAAGTCCACGCGATGCGTGCCATCTTCGCGTCCGCCGCCGCGATGTTGCTCTCGACCGCGGCGCTCGGCGGAAACCTCGAGGCACCGGTCATCGGTGGCTCCGACGCGCCGCAGGGCATGTGGCCGGCGACCGCGGCGATCTTGTACGGCAGCGCGAGCAACCCCGGCTCGGCCAACAGCGATCCGCAGACCAGCTTCGAGTGCTCGGGCGTGCTCGTCGCGCCGACCGTCGTGCTCACCGCCGGTCACTGCGTGCCGAGCGTGACCGCGGGCAGCGACGAAGGCTACATCGGCGATCTCACCGGCGTGCTGATCGGCGCGGCGTCGCTCGCCGATCCGGCACAGGCGCAGCTGATCGTCGCGACGAATAACGACATCACCGAGTATCCGAATTCGCAGACGTCGATCGACATCGGCATCATCAAGCTCGAGACGCCGTCGACGATGACGCCGGCACCGATCGCCGACGGCTGGGCGAAGTTCGACATCGCCAACGGCGCCAACGTCGAATTCGTCGGCTACGGCGCGATCAACGCGAGCGGCTCGATGTACATCCCGCAAGAGCAAGAAGCGAAGTCGACGATCACCGACTTCGATTGCACGAAGTCGAGCGGCTGCCGCGCCGCCGCGATGCCCGACGGCGAGCTCGGCGCCGGCGGCTCGGGCATCGACACGTGTCCCGGCGACTCCGGCGGCGGCATGTACTTGCTCACGAGCTACGGCACGTTCGTCGCCGGTATCACGTCGCGCGGCTACGACACCAACACGCTCGACTGCTCGCAGGGCGGCATCTACGCGCGTCCCGACAAGATCGTGAGCTACATCGAGCAGCAAACCGGCGCGACGCTCGCGCACGGCCCGATGCCGTCGGCGCCGGCGATCAGCGCGATGCAAAACGGCCTCGGCACCACGACGATCGACGCGAACGATCCGAAGACCGGCGAGCACCACTATTCGATCACCGCCGGCCCGACGAACGGCAAGGCCGCGGTCTCGGAAGCCGGCGACGTGCGGTTTTGTGCGAGCGGCACGACCGGCTCCGATGCCGTGACGATCGATGTCACCGACGCGAACGATTCGACGCGCAGCGTGGCCGTGACGATCGCGATCGCCGTCGCCTCGGGCGCCGGGTCCGGCACGTGCGACGTCGACGATTTCCCGTCGGCGGGTTGCTGTTCGGTCGGCGGCAGCGGCTCGGGCTCGGCGGTGCTCGCATTCGTCGTCGGGGTGATGCTCGTCCGCCGCCGCCGCGCGTAGTACGCTGCGCGCGTGGCAGAGACTTGGCGTACGTGCACGGCCTGCAAGAACACGATCTCGTTCGGCTCGACGCACTGGGTCTGCAGCGTGTCGACCTGCAATCGCCCGCGCATGGGCTACGTGTTCTGCACGGTCAGCTGTTGGGATAGTCACGTCGCCGACGCGCGTCACCGCGACGCGTGGGCGGTCGAAGCGCGCGCGCCGAACAAGGACGCGTGGCAGCGCGAGCTCGCGGCGAATCCCGAGCCCGCCCCCGCGCCGAAACCGGTCGCGCCGCCTGCCGCGGTCGTGCGCCGCGTCGTCGGCGATGCGCCGTCGGCTCCGGTCGGACAGCCATCGAACGTCGCGCTCAACGACATCGTCGATCGCGACATGCTGATCGTTGTGTCGAAGCTGAAGAAGTACATCAAGGATCGCTCGGGCTATAACTGCGGCGATGCCGTCGCCGACGTGCTCTCGGACTACGTGCGCGCGTTGTGCGACGAATCGATCCGTGCAGCCGGCCGCGACGAGCGCAAGACGGTGCTCGAGCGCGACGTCCCTCGCCCGCCGCGCCGCTAATCGATCTCGTCGGGGCCGAAGTGGAGATCGTCGGTCTCGATCTCGTCTTCGCCGGCGTCGCCATCGACCTCGAACACCTGCGCGAACACGACGCCCATGCGCTTCACGATCTCGTCGACCTGCGCATCGCTCGCGTCGTCGGGGATGCTCAGATCGGAATCCCACTCGATGTCGTCGTCGGGCCACTGGTCGCGGATGTACTCGACGACCTTGTCGATCGGCTCGTGGTCGTCGAACAAGTAATTGCCGAGCGGCTCGGACCGGACCCACGTGCGCACGAGCTTCGCGCACGCCTCGGTCGCGGCTTTGCGGGTCTTGAACTCGTCGGCGATCACCGCGCGAAACATGGTCGTCGGCGAGTAGTACTCGTCGGTGTAGAAGAAGCCCTGGCTACGAACGATGAACATCGTGGTCTCCTGATCGGCGAATGCCGCGCGGCGCGCTCGGCGGCGGGACCGCGCCGTTATCCATCCACAGCTCGAAGGTCATGCGACCGAACAGCTCGGCCGGTGGCA
Source organism: Kofleriaceae bacterium (assembly GCA_036490255.1). Lineage (GTDB taxonomy): Bacteria > Myxococcota_A > Polyangia > Haliangiales > Haliangiaceae > JABFXX01. The sequence continues at coordinate 310 of DASXEF010000508.1, read as the reverse complement.
CGCCGCGCGGTCGCGAAGGCACGCGCGAACACAACCGCGGCAAGATCTCCGAGAGGAACCACGTGTTGTGCGTGATCAGCAGCGCTTGCTCGAGCCCGGTCACCGCGTACGGCGACGCGAGCAGCTGCATTGCGGCCGCATCGTCGCGATACGGCGCCGCGATCTCGTCGAACCGCGCAGCTTCGCCGTCGATCGGCGCGATCGCGGCTGCGAAGTCGGCGAGCGTCGGCAGATAGCGGCCCGCGAAATCGGCGAGCACGTGATCGGCCTCGCAGACATCTTTGCTCGCGACGCGCGTGCCGTCGGCGAG
>DASXEF010000502.1:0-5933 GCA_036490255.1 Kofleriaceae bacterium | reverse complement strand
AAGCTGCAGCGATCGCAGTAGGTGCCCGGGTTCGCGCGCGGCCCGTCGCTGACCGCGAGCGCGGCGGCCTCGATGTTGTCGAGCAAGTCGGGGACGAGCTCGTCGCGGATCAGCTCCGGCGGCACCGGCGCGCTCCATTCGACCGCGCGCTCGGCGACCCAGTGCACGCCGAGCCAGAACCGCCGCACGTGGCGAAACGCGCTCGCGGCGAGCACCGCGTAGCCTTCGAGCTGGTCGGTGATCGACGAGCCCGGAATGCGCACGCCGGTCTTGTGATCGAGCACCGCGATCGAGTCGTCCTCGAACAAGTAGCCGAGGTCGAGCACGCCGCGGTAGTACGCGTCGCCGGAGTAAAACTGCGTGGTCGACAAGTCCTCGCGCACCGCGAGCGAGTACTCGACGAGCTGGCGCGCGACGCGGCGGCGCCGCTTGAACTGCGAGATCCGCGACACGAACGGCGCGATGCCGGTGCCGAGCGCGTCGTAGCGCAGCTGCTCGTGCTCGCTCGGCAGCTCGGCGCGGATCTGCGCGTTGACCTCGGCGAGCGCGTTGCCCTGCAGCACGAGCTCGAGCGCCGAGTGGATCGCCTTGCCGAGCCGAGCCTCGGGCATCACTTCGGGCTCCTTGAGCTTCTCGACGTAGCGAAAATGGAACAGCCGCGGGCAGCGCAGCGCCATGGCGACCTTCGAGGCCGACCAGGGTGCGTGGATCAACGCGCGCGTCGACGGCACGCCGCGCAGCGTAGCCGAAAACTTGCGGCCCGGCCGCCCCGGGCCGACAACCGTTACGTGGAGACGACCGCCTGCATCTGCGAAGTCTGCAACGCGAAGGTCGGCGAGCTGCGCCGCGGACGCTGTTGGGGCTGCTACGCCCGCTGGTCCGAAACGCGCCCCGTCGGGCTCGGCTCGCGCTGCATCACGTGCAACGAAAAACGCCGGCGGTTCCTCAAGAGCGTCGAGATCTTCGGCGGCTGGAAGCCGATGTGCTTCAACTGCGCCGGCCAGGTCCTCGACATGAACCCGATGCCGACGACGATCGCCGGGCTCAAAGAGGCCGTGTCGCGCGAGCGCCGCAAGGTCGATCGCCGGATCGGCAAGACGGACTCCCGCGTGTTTCGCTACGAGCGGCGCGTCGGTGAGCGTCGCTCCGAGCGCGATTTCCCACTGATCGATGACGAGATGATCATCGAGGTCACGTACGACGCGACCGCGCCGGGCGACGACTTCGAGGACCTGACGCAGATCCGCCAGATGATCGTCGAGCTCCGCGAGCTCGCCGGTTAGGCACGCCACACCACGAGTTGGCCATCCGCGCTTGATCTTCGCGGCCGGATCCGATCCGGATCTGCCGGCGATTTCCGAGTGCCGCACGTTCCAGCACCGCATCGCGCCGATCGGCTCGTTTCGGCGGTTCTAGGCGATCTGCGGTGATCGCGGCCCCTCGTCTATGCGCGCAAACGCGTGCGAGACCCTCCATCATGTGTCAACGCGAGGCTTCGCGAAACGACAAAATGTGACGGATCGTCGCGTGTAAAATTCGCTTCGCGAAGCTCAGAAAAAAAATTGATGTCAAGACTGGTTCCTGAGGGGACCGGCGCTAGGATGGCGAGCGTCTCGAGGGTTTCCCCGAACGATCTTTCAGTCGGAGGCATGAGGACATGAGTACGCTTGCTGTGGTGGAAGAGATCCTTCGCGAGACCGCGGTCCCTATGTCGGTCCGCGAGATCGTGGAGCGTGCGGGGGCTCGGTTGCCAAGCAAGTCGAAGACGCCCGATACGGTCGTCGCTCGTGATCTCGCCATGGACATCAAGAAAAAGGCGGAAGCGTCGTTGTTCTCGCGCACGTCGCCCGGCCGCTACACGCTGCGCGCGCTTGCCGCACAGCACGCGCCTGCGACGCAGCCGCAGAACGTCGAACGCCTTGCCGGAAACCTCACGCGTAAGCCGGCCGCTGCTGCCGGCACGAGCACGCGCCCGGCCGGCCGCGATTCCGCCGAAGGTGGCGGATACGCCGGCTGAGTCGGAGCACGCCGGTGGGCACTTGCTCGCCTGGCGGCTCGTTGGCGTAATCTAGAGTTGTGGCAGTAGAGCCGAGGTCACGCGTCGCGTCGGGCTGGATCCGGCGAGCCGAGGTCGTCGACCATGCGTGGATCGTCGCGACCGGCGCCGAAGCGTATCGCGACCTCGGCGACTACACGCGCATCTTGCCGTCGTGGCTCGAGCAGCCCGGCGTGCTCGCGTGGATCGAGCAAGACGGCCAGGCGCGCGGCCGCGGCTTCGCGATGCTCGGGTTCTACACCGAGGACACGCGCAGCTCTCAGGTGATTGCTGATCTGCTCGCGCTCGCGGTGCTGCCGTCGTTCCAAGCGCACGGCATCGGTACGAAGCTGCTGTCGCACGTGATCGAGGTCGCCGAGCGCGTCGCGCCGTCGAGCGGCATCAGCCACCTGAGACTCACTGTTGCCGAGGACAACGTCGGCGCACAGCGGCTCTACAAGCGTCACGCGTTCAGCGTCGTCGACGGTTCCGCGACCTACGATCGCGGTCAGCGCGCGCTGCGCATGGCGCGCCCACTCAAGCAGCGCTGAGCTACGGGATCACCGAGCCGCACGGGAACGACGCGTCGATCGTCGGGTTCTGCGACGCCTCGAACGACGTGCACGCCGCGCCGAGCAAGTGGATCGTCGTGCCGTTCGCGTCGAGCGTCCAGTCGGTGCCGTAGGTCAGGTTCGTGCCGTTGATCGTCAACGTGCCGCTCTGCGCCTGCGACGGATCGATCATGCCGGTCAGCGTCAGGTCGCACGACAGCGCGCCGTTGATGATCTGATTGAATGCGGTCGTGAGCTGCGCCGGGTTGTCGGCCGTGTAGTACGTCGCGCCGGTGAGCACGCCGGTGCCCGCGTCCGCGATCTCTTGCAGGTACGTCGTCTCGAGGCCGGCGAGGCCGATGATGTACGTCTTGATGCCGGCCGCGTACGCGAGGGCGACCGCGGCGATCGAGTTGCCGGGCTCGCCGGTCGTGTCACCGGCGCAGCTGTTCGGCTCACCATCGGTCGCGAGCAAGATGATCGGCGGCGAGCCCGACGGTGGCGGGTTGAGCGCGAAGTCGGCGGTGATCTGCGTGACCGCCGACGCGGTCGGCGTGTTGCCACCGTTCGGCGGATGGTTCGTGATGAGCGACGCGATCGTCGACGCGTTGTTGATCGCGCGCGGCGCCGTGTAGCCGGTGAGCGTGAGGCACGGCGCTTCATCCGATGCGAACATCGCCACGCCGAAGTACGCGTTCGCTTGATTCGCGATCACGGCGCCGCCGGTGCCGGTCAAGCCGGCGACGAGCGCGGTGAATCGAGTGTCGCCCATCGTGCCGAACGCCGTATCCATCGAGCCGCTGCGATCGAGCAACAGCTCGATCGACGGCGTCACGCGCATCGGCGTGAAATGCACCGCGGGACAGCTCGCGTCGGGGCCCGGATCGACGTTGCCGCTGCCGGTCGATTGGCAATTGCCGTCGCTCGTGCACGTGTAGCCATCGCCGCATTGGTTGCCGCCGGGCGTGCAGAGTGCGTCGCACGTGCTGTCGGGGTCGCAGTGAAATCCTGCAGGGCAGGTGTTCGGGGCGCCCGGCGTGGCATCGCATGCGGTCATGCACGCCGCGGGAACCGGCACCGTGTCGCTGCACAGGCTCTCCGGGTTCGGCGCTTTCGGGCTGCACGCAGCGCCGGTGATCGTGAGGAGAGCGACGAAGAGTTTCGACGACGAGGCACGTGACATGGCTGCTCGCCGCTACAGCAAACAGCGATCCAACGTGCGTGTCAGTCGATACGACCAGATAGGACGAGATCACGCATGGAGACACTTGTCCCTAGCAAGCATGTTGCCCCGGGCCGGCAGGTCTCATCGATCAGCCCGCTGCGCGTCTTGTGCAACAATGAGCAAGTCACTTCGAAGGGGAACGGGAACATGACTACGCAGTATTTGGCGCTGGCCGCGCTCGTCGCTGTGCCGCTCGCTTGCTCGAGCTCCAACTCGAATTCGAACAACAACGACGCGTGCGCATCGCAAGCGGACTGCCCGGCGTCGGAGTTCTGCACGACCGAGCACATGTGCTCGACGAAGTGCGATGCGAGCTCGGAGTGTGGCAGCGGCGCGTGCGTGGCCGGCGCGTGCGTGCAATGCGCGATGAATAGCGATTGCACGGATGCATCGACGCCCGCGTGCGACACGGCGACGAGCATGTGCGTGCAGTGCGTGAGCGCCGGCGATTGCTCGGCATCGACGCCGGTGTGCACGGCGAAGAACATGTGCGTCGAGTGCACGGCGAACAACGAGTGCTCGGGCGCGACGCCGGTGTGCAATCTCGACACGAACATATGCGTCGCGTGCGGCTCGGACGCCGATTGCGCGTCGAGCATCTGCACGAGCGCCGGCGCGTGTGCCGATCCGTCTGAGGTCGTATACGTCGACGCCGGCGGTACAGACGGCAGCACCTGCGGCTCGGCGACGGCGCCATGCCGCACGCTCAGCTACGCGGTCACGCAGACGAGCGCGACGCGAAATTTCGTCAGCATGGCGCCGGGCGCCTACAACGACACGTTCGAGCTCGACGGCGCGACCGCGCTCGATCTGCATGGCCACGGCGCGGGCATCACGAGCACGACGCAAGGCTCGGCGTTCGTCTTCGACCAGACCATCACGATCCGCGACGTCACGTTCGATGGTGGCAGCGGCGCGATCGCGACGCTCGTGCTGACCGGCGGCGCCGCCGATTACATCCTCGACGACGTCACCGTGCTCCACGGTGCCACAGGGATCGAGAGCGCTGGCGGCGTCACGGCAACGGGGCTGACCGTGCACGACGCCGGCTACGCGGTGCAGCTCACTGGCGGCTCGTTCTCGGTCGACCGCGCGACGATCTACAGCTGTGGCTACGGCATTGCCGCGACGGCGGCTTCGACACTGCAGCTGACGAACGCGATGATGTACGGGTTCTCGACCGGGCTCGCTGTGGATCTGACGAACATCGCCGGCGCGACGATCGCGTTCTCGACGCTCGTCAGCGCGCGGGCAGCAGCACCGGCGACTGTCGCCTGCCCGTCGGGCGGAACGATCTCGGCGAGCATCATCTGGGCGCTGGGATCGACCGCAGTGCCGGTGACGGGCTGCAATCTCATCACCGGCTCGATCGTTGGTCCGACGCCGGTCGCGGGTGCGGGCAGTGGCGATCCGCTATTCGTGGACACTGCTGGCAGCAACTTCGAAATCGGCTCGGGCAGCCCAGCGATCGATCAGCTCACGACCGGCCCGAGCGACGACTACAAAGGCGACCATCGCCCCGTCAACGGACGTTGGGACGTGGGCGCTTACGAGTACAAACCGTAGTCAGTTACGGAATGATGCCGATGCACGCCGAGATGTCGAAGAACATGAAGGCGAGTGCCTTCTCTTGCGGCGTCAGCCCGCTCGTCGCGCAGCTGTTCGGGAACGTGCCGCCCATCGGCGAGCTCGAATCGCCCGAGACGTGCATGTCCGAGAACACGACCTTGCCGCAAGCGGTCGTCGCGTCGCCCACGGGCGTCGCCGGCGGTGGTGACGCCAGGAACTGGAACATCTGCGCGTCGCTGCCACCAGTCGCGGTGTAGACCCACTGCTCAGCGAGCGTGTTGTCGACGGTCGTTACCGTCGACCTACCGGTGCCGGATTCGAGCACGACTGCATCGCGCGTCGTCGAGCCCATGACGTTGAGCATCCACGTCGCGAACGCATTGCCGTCGGGGTTGTCGTTCTCGTCGATCGTGTCGTTGCCGTTGTAGTCGCCACCGTTGCTCCACTTCGCGATGGGTTTCCAGTCGCCGTTGACCTGACCGGTGCCGTCTTGCGTGGCCCCCTCGATCCAGATGTTGTGCCAGTGCGACATGAAGATGCGGCCGCCGGCTTC
>DASXEF010000479.1:0-2784 GCA_036490255.1 Kofleriaceae bacterium | reverse complement strand
CTTTGCCGCTCGCCGACGAGAAACCGTCGGTGTGCGCCGACGAGTACAGCGTCGACGCTTGCTCCTCGAGCTTCTTCTTCGCGGACTTGATCGTGTTGGTCGACACGCCGAGCTGATCGGCGGTCTGCACGGCGGTATGCGCTTTCTCGAACTCTTGGCTCGCCAAGAACGACGCCGTGGCGCGCGCGACCACGAGCTTGAGCCGGTCGCTGATCTCGCCCTGGAACTCGCCGCCGGAGTTCTGATCGAACGTCAACGCCGAGCGCAGCGCGTCGAACGCGTCGTCGGGCTCGGCGCCCGGCGCCATGCCCTGGTTGTAGAACCGCGCGAGCGCCTGATAGCGCGACGCGCGAAGCTTGTAGTCCTTCGCGGTCTCGCCGTCGGCGGACCTCGCCGCGGCGGTGAGCACGCCGGCGGCGTCCGCGAAATGTTTGTCGCGATAGAGCTTGTCGGCTTTTTCCTTCGGATCCTCGCCGGTCGCGACGAGCCGCGTGCTCGCGCTGGTGCCGCCGCCGTTGCTGGTCAACGACGTCGCGTGCGCGCCTGATTCCTCGTGGCTCTTGATCTCCGGCTTCGGCTCGGGTTTCGGCTCGGGCACCGGATCGGGTTTCGGATCCGGCCGGCGCGCGCTGACGACCGTCCGATCGGGTTTCGGCTCGGGCTTCGGCGCCGGTGGCGGTGGCGTGACCGTCGCGACTTTGGGCGCCGGCGGTGGCGTCGTCGGTGCGATCGGCGTCGACGTCGGCGTCGGCGTCGGCGTCGGCATCGCGATTTTCGGGGCGGGCGCCGGTGCTGGCGTCGCGACCTTCGGTGTCGTCGGTGCGCTCGCCGTCGAAGCAGGCTTCGCTTTGCCGCCGCTGCCGGAGTGCGCGATCGCGATCGTCGTGATCGTCGCGAACAGCGTGATCGCGCCGAGCGCGATGCCGATCCTCGCGCGGCGCGACAGCGTCGGCGGCATGAAGCGAAGCGGGATCGGTTGTGCGGCGCTAAACGCGGCGTGCGGTACCTGCGAGGTCGAGCCGTCGCGCCGGGCGTTCTGCGCCTGCACGACGAGCATGTGGACCGAATGCGGCGGGATCTCCGACGCCTGCGGATAATAGAGCTGCTGCGGCATCGGGGCCGGCGGACCTTGGCCGGGGATCGTCGTGCCCATCGCGCGCGGATCGCCGAGCAGCGTCGGCGCCGCCGACGGCGCCACGATCGCGTGCATCACGTTCATCTGTTGGCCCATCGGTGGGCCGTGCATCGCCGTCATCGGATTCGAGCCGACCGGCGCGTTCGTGATCGCAGCGCTCATCGACGCGCTGATGTGCTGCGGCGGCCCGCTGTTCAGCGGGATGCCGTTGACGGCGGGATTCGACTGGCGCGAGCCGAGCGGCGCGGTGCTGACGAACGACGGCTGCGCGCCCGGCGGGCTCAGCGCCGTCATCTGCTGGCCGAGCGGCGCGCGATGTGCCATCTGCGGAAGCGGCATCGCCGACGCCGGAATCGCGCCCATCCCGGGCATCGGCGCCGGTGGCAGCGAGAACGGTTGCGGCGGCTGCGTCGTCGATCGCGTGCGCGCGGGCATCGGCGGCGGCAACGTTTTCGGCCGCAGCGGCGGCGCGTACGGTTGCGGCGTCGTGTCGAATTTCTTGCCGGCGACCGTCGACGGCTCGTCTTCGTCGTCGAGATCGACGTCGAATGTCTCGGGCGCGGCGTGGGAGCGCGGCACTTCGATGGCGTGCTGCTCGAACCGGAACGTCGTGTTGCCGATCTCGATCGCGTCGCCGTTCGCGAGCATGAACGGGTTGTCTTCGAGGTTGCCGTTGACGACCGTGCCGTTGCCGGAGCTGTTGTCGACGATGACCCACGCACCGTCTTCGAAGCGCAGCTCGAAATGTTTGCGCGACACTGCGATGTCGCTGAGCACGATGTCGTTGTCGAGCGCGCGGCCGATCGAGTACGCCTTGTGACCGTCGATGTCGAACAGCTTGCCGTCGTCGGCGCCGGCGGTGATCACCATGCGCGCAGCGCCCGGCGGCAACACCATCTCGGGGCTCTTACCGTCGTCGACGGTCGGTTCCTCGATGACGCTGCCGGTGCCCGTGCCGGTGACGCCGAGCCCACGCGCCATCGGCGCATCCAAGTTGAGATCGCGAATCCGCTCCGCGACGCCGCCTTGATCGACCGTCGTGCTCGCTTCTTCTTCTTCCCACTGCGCTTCGAGCGTCGTCTTTTCTTCGTCGGCGGGAACAGGTGTCCCGAGGATCGGCGGCGCAGGTTCAGCCGCAGCAGCGCTCGCAGCCAACGCGGCCGCGACTTTCGCCTTCGGCACAACGTGCATGGAAACACGTTGCGGCGCGCCCGAATTGGGTGCCCGGCCCATCCAGTAAATTGTACGGGGGCAAACGATGCTGATCAATGACAGCACCACGAAGCTGTCCTACCTTTCCCCTCATGCAGCCGTCGAAGATCATAGGAATTGGCAGGAACTATCGGCTCCACGCTCAGGAGCTCGCGAACGATGTCCCGGACGAGCCGCTGATTTTTCTCAAGCCGTTGTCGTCGGTGATCGCCAACGGCGACGCGATCCGTCGACCGGCCGGCTACGAGCGCGTCGACTTCGAAGGCGAGCTCGGCGTCGTGATCAATGATCGCACGTATCGGATCTCCCGCGAGCGCGCGCTGGACGCGGTCGCCGGCTACGTTTGTGTCAACGACGTGACCGTGCGCGACCTGCAAAAGAAAGACGGCCAATGGACGCGCGCGAAGGGCTTCGACACGTTTTGCCCGATCGGTCCA
>DASXEF010000456.1:0-9954 GCA_036490255.1 Kofleriaceae bacterium | reverse complement strand
GCGAACGCCTGGCCGGGCCGGCCGACCTGGCGCAAACGGCGCACGCAATCGAGATGCGCGGCGCCGAAATCGGGTCCGGCGACCGTCGCGCGGTCGGCCCAGCGATAGCTCTCTTCGCGACGACCGACTTCGGCGAGCTGCAGCGAGTAGTTGTGGCACGCGTACGGATTCGCCGGCATCAAGCTCGCGGCGATGCCTTGATGGCGCACGCCCATGTTCTCGAGCGGGCGATCGTTCGCGAACGGCTCGCCCCAGATCGACAGGTGCGGCTTGCCGTACATCGGCGCTTCCGCGACGACCGGCAAGATATCGCGGCGATCGGCGTTGCCCTGCGCGAGCTTCGTGACGTACGCGTTGCGCCGCGCGACCGGATGGCTCGGCTCGATCGCGAGGATCTTCGGATCGACGGTGCGCGCCGCGTTGCCGGCAACCTCGGCGAGCACGCGCAAGTACGGCACGGCGAGCTTGGGCAACGGATTGAACAGCGCCGGCGGCAGCTCCGAAAGATCGCCGCGCAGCGACAGCATCGCGTTCGCCTTTGCGAGCTTGTCGGCGGCGACGCGCAGATCCTCGATCGCGAACTCCGGCAGCGGCGGAACTTTCGGCAGCCGGCGCTGGGTGAGCCATTGCGCGAGACAATGATCGAGCTGCTTGGAGAGCGGCAGCTCGGCGCTCGCCGTCCACTCGTCGGTCGCTCCGCTCGGCAACCGCGAGCGCAACAGCGTCGCCTGCGAGCGCATGCGATCGATCGAGATCTCGAACCACAGCACCTCGTGGCGCCGCGCGATCCGAAACAGCCAGTCGATCGAGTCTTCGATCTGCGGATGGTTGGCGTCGAGCAGGCGGCCGTCGGTATCGGCGATGCGCTCGTCGTCATCTCCGAGCGTGACGATCGGATGGCGCAGGAACTGATCGAACGTCGCGATCGACAGCAGCCGCGACAAGAACGCGGTGATGCCACTCTGTTCGAGCGGCACGATCAACGTGCTGGCTAGAAACGTCGCGCGGTGCGGGTAGGGCAGCGGCACGTAGGATCGACACCATACTACGGCCCGATGCCGAGGTCCTTCGCGAGACGCTCGGCGTCGGAGCCACGGCCGCAGCGCGACAGCGCCCGCCAGGCCATGAAGCGGTCGCCGCGTTGCGGTGCCGCGACCAGCGGATCGACGACGGCGCACGCCGCGGCCGGATCGTCGGCGGCGAGCGCGGCTTCGACCACGAGCGAGCGCGCCTCCGGCGTGTCGCGATTGGCGAGGTTTTGCCGGGCGAGCTCGAGCGCGTGCTTCGGGTCGACCTTGAGATAGAACCGCGCCGCATGATCGGCAAACGCGGTCGGCAGCGCCGCGACGTAGCGATCCCAGGCCGCTTTCGCGTCGGCGACCGGCGCGAGCCCGACCGCGACGGCCAGCTCGAGGATCGACGGGTGCGGATCGGTTTTCAGCGTTTCGGCGACGAGGCGCTTCGCGGCGTCGGGTTGGCCGGTCGCGAGCTGCGCGGCGATCAAGTGCGCGGTCGCTTCGATGCTGGGCATCCTCGCGTGCGACGCCTCGTAAAACGCGCGCGCGCTGGCGAGGTCGCCTTGCTGCTCGTAGACGCGGCCCCACTGGAAGTACATCCACGCGAACAGATCGGGCGGATTGTTCGCGGCGAGCACGGCCGCCTTCGGGATCAGCGCGCGCGCCTCGGCGAACTTGCCGGCGAGCGCGAGGCTCGCGACGTACAGCGTGATCGTCACGGCGTTGGGCCGGATCTTTGCCAGCGACGCGCGTGCGGCGAGCGAGCGATCGCGCTTGCCGGTCGCTTCGTCGAGCGCGGTCGATTCGTCGTCGACGCCTTCGCCGCTCGCGTGCGCGAGCGCCGCTCTCGCGTCCGCGAACTGGTGCACGGCCGCGAGCGCGTGGGCGCGCGCGAGCCACGCGTCGGAGTCGTTCGGCGATTTCGCGACCCAGTCGGCCGAGATCGCGAGCATCGCCTGATAGTCCTCGAGCCGGCCGCGCGCGGCTGCGCGCTGGCCGAGGTACGCGAGCTCGTCGTGCGGATTGGCCTTGTGCAGCTCGATCCGCTGATCGATCGCGTGCAGCTCCGCCACACCGTCGGGCGAGCGCGGCAGCTTCGGAACGATCGAAGGTACGGCAGTCGCCGGGGGCGGCGGCTTGCGGTCGCCGCGGCAGCTCGCTGTGATCAGCAGCGCCGCGACGATCGCAGCTCTCATTAGTGCGGTTGGCCGAGGAACGGGAAGTCGGCGGTCAGATCGGCGTGATCGGTCGCACCGTCGCTGAGCAGCGGCGCGAACGTCGTCTGGTTGAAGCCGCCCGCACCGATCGCGAGCGCGCTATACGTCGTCGCCATCACGTCGTTGTTCGGCTCGCGTCCACCACACGTGTTGTGGACGAGCGCACCGCCCGACGCGACCTCGAGCTCGATCGCGAGGTAGTTGACGTGCGCGCTACCCTGCGCGTCACACGTGCCGATCTTGGTGTCGAGGTAGAGCTCGTCGTCGGCGAGGATCGACGCGAGCTCGCCGTACGACTGCACGGTCGCCGAGCCGCCACCCATCAGCGTGCCGTTGTAGAGCACCTGGTTGCCGCACACGCCGTCGAGTGCGTCGATGACCGCCAGGTTCGCCGCGAACTGCGGCGCGTATTGCGCCCAGCCGCCGGGCGAGCCGTCCGCGTTGTAGGCATCTTTGGCCGCGCCCGCCGTCGCCGGGTTCGGATCGAAGCCGTGGTTGAGCGCGGTGTTCAGCGCGGGTCGACCGAGTCGGTCGATCTGTGTGCCGAGCTGCGGCACCGGCGGCGTGCCGGTGTTGCTACCGCTGCCGCTACCACTGCCGCTGCCGGCGTCGCCGCCGCTGTTCGGTTTGATGTTGTCGCCACATGCCGCGAATGCGGTCACCGCGACGAGCATGGAAATGATTTTCATGTCGTTTTCCGGTGGTGGTTAGTTGAGGGCTGCGTGGGTGCTGCCCCACACGCTAAGGGTGACGTCGCTACCGTTGAGCAGCAGCGACTTGTCGACTTGCAGCACGATCGCTTTGACGTTGAGATTGGAGAAGCAATCGATCACGCCGCTGCCACACGGGGCTTCGGCGACGGTCGGCGCGGTCGTCAACATGCCGTCGAGCAACATCACCTGGCCCGTCGTCAACGGCGGGCAGCCGGCGGCGTCGGCGCTGCCGATCATCCCCGCCGAGCCGGCGGCTTCGGTGGTCGCGACGGCTTCTTTGAAGCCACCGAGGTTGAAGTAGAACGGATCGGATCGCGTGCCGGCGAAGACCTTGAGCTTGCCGTCGGTGCTCGTCGCGCCGACGCCGCTCACGCTCGGATCGCCCGTGACGTAGTCGACGACCTGCGTGCCGAGCGCGACCCAACATTGGATCGACGTGTCGTTCGCGAACGTGCAGATCACGTTCGTCTCGGTGCCCGGCTTGCCGAACGCCGCCGCGGCGTTCGCGCCGGGATGGCTCGTGACGTGGAAAGCATATTGGAGCGAGTTATCGAAGTGGCGCGTGCTGTCATCGGCCGGCGACACGGTCATCACGAGGTTCACCGTCGACTTGTCGGCGGTCATCCACGCGTAGACATCGCCGATGTCCGCCATCGGATTTCCCTTGGCTGCTGGACTATCTAGGTGATCTGCGGCGTGGCTCGATTGGGTCATTACTAGGACCCCCGCAGCGAGCCCGACGCCTGCGCCAAGAAATGCGAGTTTCTTCAAAAGTCCCCCTTTGCGAGACGCCTTACTGTACCTGCGAAGCCGACACGCGTGCAATTTGCGACGCGATTTCACGAGGCTGACAACCCCATCGATCACATCACAGCTGTGATAATCTCGAAGGCGTGCGTGGGGTGGATGACGTTCCACCTGTCGCTTGGAAGAAATCCGTCGCAGTTCGCTGATCGCAGGAGACCTGGCCGTGGGAACGAAGCTCTACGTGGGCAATCTCAGCTACAACACCAACGAGGCGTCGCTCAGAGAAGCATTTGGCGCAAACGGTCGAGAGGTCGCCAGCGTGGCGATCATCATGGATCGAGAGACGGGTCGCTCGCGCGGCTTCGCGTTCGTCGAGATGGCGACGCCTGAAGCCGCAACGCAAGCGATGCAAGAGCTCGACGGCCAAGATCTCGACGGCCGCACGTTGAGGATCAACGAGGCTCGCGAGCGCGAGTCGCGTGGACCCGGCGGCGGCGGCGGTGGAGGCCGACCGTTCAGTCCACGTCCCGGCGGCTTCGGCGGCGGCGGCGGCGGTTACGCCGGCGGCGGTCCCGGTGGTGGCGGCGGCGGCGGTGGTTACGCCGGTGGTGGCGGCGGTGGTGGTTACGCTGGCGGCGGCGGTGGCCCCGGCGGTCCTCCGCGTCCAGCCGGAAGCAACTTCGGTCCCGATCGTCGCCCCGGCGGCGGTATCGGCCCGCCCAAGCGCGGCGGTCGCGGCGGTGATCGCGATCGCGACCGCGACCGCGGCGGCGGCGCTGCCGACAAGAAGAAGCGCCGCAACGACGACGGCGGCGACGGCTGGTAGCCTGCAGGCGTGAACGCGCCTGATTGGATCGCGCCGTTGTTTCCCGACGGCGCTCGCGACCGCATGATCGAAACCCGCGGCGAGCGCATGGCCGTGCTCGAGTGGGGAGTCCCTAAAGGGAAGACCGTCGTGTTCGTCCACGGCAATCCGACGTGGGCGTTCTTGTGGCGGCGCGTGATCGCCGAGCTGCGTGCGAGCGATCCCGAGCTCCACTTGGTCGCGCCCGATCTGATCGGCTTGGGCCGATCGAGCAAGCCGGCCGCGAGCGCGCACACGCTCGTGCATCACGGCGAATGGCTCGGCGACACCATCGATGCCGTCGCGCCCGGACCGGTCGTGCTCGTCGCGCAAGATTGGGGCGGCGCGATCGGGCTCTCGGCGATGGCGCACGGCCGGCGCGATCGCCTGCGCGGCATGGTGCTCGGCAACACCGCCGTCGGTCCGCCGGCGAAGGGCTTCAAGCCGACGCTGTTCCATCGCATGGCGCGCTGGCCGATCGCGAGCACGCTGCTGTTCGAGCGGATCGGCTTTCCGCTCGGCGTGCTGCACATGACGCAAGGCGATCGCTCGAGCATTCGCGGCGACGTCGCGCGCGCGTATCGCTGGCCGCTCGCGCACCGCCGCGATCGTGCGGCGCCGCTCGCGCTCGCCCGCATGGTGCCGGACTCGCACGACAAGCATCCGTCGATCCCCGAGCTGCAGATCACCGACGCGCTGTTTCGCGAAGCGAAGGTGCCGGTGTCGTTGGTCTGGGGCATGAAAGATCCGATCTTGGGCCGCGTCGTCAATCACCTCGCGCGCCTCCGGCCCGACGCGACGGTCACCAAGACCGGCGCCGGGCATTTCCTGCAAGAAGAAGTGCCGGGCGAGCTCGCCGCGGCGATTCGCGATGTCGTCTCGCGCGCCGACTGGTCCTGATGAGCGCGGCGAACAAGACGACGTTCGAGGTCACCACCGACGACGCCGGGCTGCGCCTCGATCAGATCATTCCGCGCCACATCGCCGGCTTGTCACGGCGCAAGGCGCGCGCGGTGATCGATCTCGGCGGCGTGTTCGTCGATCGTGCGCGCGTCAAGGTCGCCGGCCGCCAGCTGCGCGCCGGCCAGGTCGTCGAGGTCGTGATCGGCGGCGCGCTCGATCATGCGGATGCGCCGAAGCTCGAGCCGGCGATCGTCTTTGTCGACGACCACATCATCATCGCCGACAAGCCGGCCGGGCTCGTCACCGCGCCGACGCCGGAGAGCGATCGCGGCGATCTCTTGGACCAGTTAAAACGCCGATTCGGAGAAGTTTATCTGGTCCATCGCCTGGACCAGCCGACGAGCGGCTTGCTCGTGTTCGCGCGCACGCGCGACGCCAACAAGCTGCTCGGCGACGCGTTCAAAGTGCACGACGTCGAGCGCGAGTACCGCGCCGTCGTCGTCGGCGACGTCGCGCAGGACAGCTTCACGATCGATCAGCCGATCGACGGTCGCCGTGCCGTCACGCACATCTCTGTGATCGAGCGGCGTGGTGCATCGACGGCGATCGCCGTGAAGCTCGAGACCGGGCGCACGCATCAGATCCGCATCCATCTCGCCGGCATCGGCCATCCCGTGCTCGGCGATCGCCAGCACGGCGGCGAGCTCGAGCGCCACTTCGAGCCGCGACCGTCGCGCCTGATGCTGCACGCGCGCGTGCTCGGCTTCGTCCATCCGCATACGAAGCAGCCGGTGCGGTTCGAAGTCAACGCGCCCGGAACGTCCACGCCTTGACGACGTGAGCACGCGCCGCGAGCTTCTCGAAGATCGCGACGATCGGCGGATGTGCGGCGAGTGCATGCCACGCGGCGTGCGACGCCGCCGTGATCGTGATCGCGAGATCCCAGCGCGCGGCCGAATCGTCGGCGGGCGTGCCGACGACCGCATCGGCACCGGCCTCGGCGAGCTCGGCGCGCAGCTCGTCCGCGATCAGCTCGCGATCGGCGACGTCCGCGTCTTCCAGCTTCACGAAGCAGAACCGCTGGATCACGGCGCCAGCCTATCGAGTAGCCACGTCGGCGCAACCGTCGCGGTCGCTGCGGCGTGCTGCCAGCTCGAGACGCCGCCGCCGGCGAGCAAGCACGCGGCGATGCCGGCCGCGCGCGCGCCGGCGATGTCGGTCTCGAGCTGATCGCCGATCATGACCAGCCGGTCGGTGGCGACCGCGAGCCGGCGCGCGGCTTCGGCGAACAAGTGCGGCTCCGGCTTGCCGAGATGGACGAAGCGCAACGCGTGCGCCGGAAATCGCCGGGCGAGCGCGGCTTCGATGAGCAGCGCGATCGAGCCGGCGGTGAAGCCGAGCTCGCCGTGGCCTTTGGGATAGACCAGATCCGGGTTCGGCAGGATCAACGCCGGCCGCGTGCCGGCTTCGACGGCGCGGACGACCGCCGACAATGCGAGCTCGCAGCCGCGCAGGAACTCGAACCCGGCGTCGTCGCAGACTGCGAGCGCGTCGATCGTCATGCCCGGTTCGAGCTCGACCGGCACGCCGCCGCCGTCGCGCACGTACGCTCGCGAATCGGCCGGCCCGAGCACGCCGACGCGCGCACCGACGAGCCCGTGGTCGCGCAGATACCCCGGCAACAAGCTGCCCGACGTGACGAACCGCTCGGGCGCGATCGCGATGCCGTGCGTGGCGAACCGCGCGGTGTACGTCTGCGCCGACCGCGACGCATCGTTCGTCACGATCGCGTACGGCATGTCGCGGCGCGCGAGCTCGGCGATCAGCTCGGCGGCGCCGGGCAACGGACCGCGCGCGTCGAGCAGGACGCCGTAAACGTCGAGCAAGACGCCCGCGTAACGGTCGAGCAGCTCGCGCGTGGTGGTCGACGGCGGTGTCACAACGAGGTGCTATATCCCACGAATGCGCCCGTACCTCGACCTGCTTCGCCACGTGCTCGAGCACGGCGAGCGTCGCGCCGATCGAACGGGCACCGGCACGCTGTCGGTGTTCGGCGCGCAAACTCGCTACGACCTGCGCGACGGCTTTCCGCTCGTCACGACGAAGAAAGTGCTGTTTCCGGCCGTCGTCCGCGAGCTGCTGTGGTTCTTGCGCGGCTCGACGAACATCAACGACGACCTCACGCAGCACACGCCGATCTGGGACGCGTGGGCCGATCCCGAAGGCGAGCTCGGCCCGATCTACGGCGCGCAGTGGCGCAGCTGGGGTGGACGCGGCATCGACCAGATCTCGGGCGCCAGCGGGGTGATCGAACAGATCAAGCGCGACCCGACGTCGCGCCGGCTGATCGTCAGCGCGTGGAACGTCGAAGATCTGCCGAAGATGAAGCTGCCGCCGTGCCACGCGCTGTTCCAGTTCTACGTCAACGCCGGCTTTCTCGATTGCCAGCTCTATCAGCGCTCGGCGGATCTCGCGCTCGGCGTTCCGTTCAACATCGCGAGCTACGCGCTCCTGATGTCGATGATCGCGCAGGAGTGCAAGCTCGCGCCGCGCCACTTCATCCACACGCTCGGCGACGCGCACATCTATCTCAATCACGTCGAAGGCGTGAAGATCCAGCTCGAGCGCGAGCCGCTGCCGCTACCGAAGCTCGTGATCGCGAACAAGCCGACGCTCGAGCTGACGTTCGAAGACATCGCGCTCGAGGGCTACCAGCACCACGCGTTCATCAAGTTCGCGGTCGCCGTCTAAGCTTGCGGATCGTGTAGCGCACGCCGTTGTCTTCGAGATCGGCGTCGCCGTCCCACGCGTCGGGCTCGAAGCCGTCGTCGAGGTTGTCGATGTGGACGTCGCAGTTGAAGTGACCGGCGATGCGCGTCAAGTAGATCCAGCGCAGCGCCGGGTGCACGAACGCATCTTTGAACAACACGGCGCCGCCGACGACGAACGTCGCCTTGTCGGCGGGGACCGCCGCGAGCGCCGCCTCGAGCGATGCCGCGACGAGCACGCCGCTCGGCACGTCGCGCGCGTGGCGCGTCACGACGATGTTCGTGCGCTTCGGCAGCGGTTGCTGCGCGACCTCCGACGACTCCCACGTCTTGCGGCCCATGATCACCGCCGACGGCACGAGGCTCGTCACGCGCTTGAAGTGGGCGAGGTCGCCGCCGAGCTTCGGCCACGGCAAGCCGTTGATCTTGCCGATGCCCCAATCGCGATCCGCCGCCACGACACAGTCGAACACGCGAGCAGCCTATCAGTTCAACAGCGCTTCGTCGTGCTTCGGCTCGACCGGCTTCGACGGCTCGGCGGGCGTCGCCGCGAGTCGCTTCGCGTTCTTCTCCATCACGAACTGCATCACGTACGGGAAGCCGACCTGGATGCCGTTGAGCTTCGGCGCGAGCTGCGCCTGCAGGCCGAACATGATCACGGAGGCGCGCTCGACGTAGAACCAACCCTCGGGATACGCGATCGATCGCATCAGCTCGCGCAGCTCTTCGCGCTTGATGTCGGGATCCGACAGCTGCTCGGCGACCTTCGGATCGATCTTGCTGAAGTCGGAGATGTTGAGGTTGAGCAGCTTCTCGAAGTATTTGCGCGTCGTGCGCTCGAGCAGCGCGCGATCGCCGGTCGGCGCGATGAAGCCCATCTCGTCGATGCCTTTGACGACGAGATCATCTTTGCGCGTCATCAGCCCTTGCAAGATGTCGAACATGCCGTCGGCGAGGTTGCCGCGCAGCTCGGTCGCCGAGCCGAGGTCGAGCACGACGATGCGCACCTGGCCGTCCGGGCCCTTTTGCACGAAGAAGTTTCCGGGATGCGGATCGGCGTGGAAGAACCGATCGATGAACAGCTGCTTGTAGAAGACTTTGATCAGCTTCGTCGCGACGTCGTACGGATCGAGCCCGATGTGATTGAGCGCGTCTTTCTTCGAGATCTTGACGCCCTCCATGAAGCTCATCGTCATCACCGTGCGGGAGCTCCACTCGGGATAGACCTTCGGGAACAGCACGTCGGGATCGTTGGCGAAGTTCTTCGACATCCGCGCGATCATCGACGCCTCGTTGACGAGATCGGTCTCGCGCTCGAGCATGTCGCCGAGCTGTTCGTGCACGCGCTCGATCTGCTGCACCGGCACGAAGTTCTTGTAGACGCGGATCGCCCAGCCGAGCACGCGCAGATCGACTTTGATGATCGTCGCGACGCGCGGATACAGGATCTTCACCGCGAGCTTGTCGCCGGCTTCGTTGCGCGCCTCGTGAACTTGGCCGAGCGACGCCGCCGCGATCGGCTCGCGCGAGAACGTCTTGAAGATCTGATCCGGCGTCTTACCGAACGCTTGGAAGAACGTCTTCTTGATCGTCGCGTACGGCTGCGCGGGCACGTCGTCTTGCAGCGTCTCGAGCTCCTCGACGATCTCGCGCGGCAGGAACGTGCCCATGATCGACAAGATCTGGCCGAGCTTGATGTACACGCCGCGCAGGCGAACGAAGCCCTTGTACATGCGGCGCGCGTTG
>DASXEF010000435.1:0-1627 GCA_036490255.1 Kofleriaceae bacterium | reverse complement strand
TCGAGCCGGATCGCGGGGCTCGACGTGCATGCGACCAGGCCGAGCGCGACCACCAGCTTCATCGCCGCCATTTCAGCACAGATCCGGGCACGTCCTCGCCGCCAACGCACTGCGCGGCCTGGCGTTTTTGCGATTTCGGCTTCTGAGATACACTGCCGGCATGGGCTCGGCGAGTGCACACGAGCCAGACCTCGAGCCCGGCACGGTGGTCGGCGACTACCGCATCGATTCCACGATCGGAATCGGCGGGATGGCCGCGGTGTATCAGGCGACGCAGCCCGTGATCGGCAAGCGCGTCGCGATCAAGGTCTTGCATCGCACCAAGACCGAGAGCGCGCTCAACCGCTTCATCAAGGAAGCACGCGCGGTGAACCTGATCGGCCATCCGAACATCGTCGACGTCTTCGGCTTCGGCATGACCGATAACGGCCGGCCCTACCTCGTGATGGAGTTGCTCGTCGGCGAGACGCTCGCGGTGCGGATCAAGCGCGAGCCGATCTCGGTCGCCGAGACGTGCGAGACGCTGATCGAAGTCGCGCACGCGCTCGAGGCCGCGCACGAAGCCGGCGTGATCCACCGCGATCTCAAGCCCGAAAATATTTTCCTCGCGACACGCCGCCACTTGCGGAGTGTCAAGCTGCTCGACTTCGGCATCGCGAAGCTGCTCGACGAACAGCCCGGCGTGCGCGGCGACGACACGCGCCCCGGCATCTTGATCGGCACGCCGAAGTACATCTCGCCCGAGCAAGTACGCGGCGCCCAGCTCGACGGTCGCGCCGATATCTACGCGCTCGGCGTGGTCGCGTTCGAGCTGCTCGCGGGTCGCGCGCCGTTCCTCGGCACGCCGGCCGGCGGCGCGTACGAGCTGTTCGAGAAGCACGCGAAGCTCAAGCCGCCGAAAGCATCGGCGTTCAACATGCAGCTCCACGAAGTCGCCGACGCACTGCTGTTCGCGATGCTCGCGAAAGAGCCGGCCGAGCGGCCGAGCTTGATCGAAGTGCGCGAGACGCTGCAGCGCCTGCGCGTCGCGCCGGCGTCGTCGCTCGCCGCCGAGCGTGCAGCCGCGGCGGCACAGCCGACCGACGTCCACACCGTACCGCCGCAGAGCGCGATGGAAACGCCGACGAGGCGCACCGAGCGCGTCGATCCGCCGCCGATGCCGGATCGATCGTCGGTGAGCGCGATGGAGACACCGACGCGGCAGGTTCCGCGCGTGCAGCGCCGGCGCTGGCCGTTCGCGCTCGCCGCCGGCGGTGGGCTGATGGCCGGCATCGTCGCGATCACGATCGCGTCGACGGGCAGCAAGCTGCCGCCCGCGCGTGCCGACGCGGTCGTGCCGAACGAGCCGGCGGCGCAGCAGCTGAGCATCACGCCGATCGCGCCGAGCGCCGCGGCAACGCCCGTCACCGCGGCAGCTGCAGCGAGCGCCGATGCCGGCCTCGGCAAATCCGACGAGACCTCGATCGAGCTCGATCCCGTTCGCGGCAGTGCGCACGCAGCGGCGGTGCATGCGGCGCGTCACGTCAAACCCGCCGCGAAACCCACCCCGCCGTCGGACGACGACGGAGTCCGGAGCCCGTTCGCGCCGTGATCAGGCTCGCGGTGGTGATGATCGTCGCGATCGGAG
>DASXEF010000412.1:0-9734 GCA_036490255.1 Kofleriaceae bacterium | reverse complement strand
GCAAAACCAGCGGCTTTGGCGTGTTCGAGAGCGTCAAAGACATCGCCGGCGGCATTATCAAGTGCCTGCGCATCCCCGGCCCGGCCGACAAGCTGCCGCGCTCGCAGCTCGATGCGCTCCAGGACTGGGTGAAGTCCTATGGTGTGAAGGGCATCGCGTACGTCCGGGTGCAAGACGGCGGCGCGTGGACCAGCGGCGGCAAGGGCACGACCGACGCAGCGCGTGCAGAGATCAACCGCATCGCGGGCGCGGGCGCCGGCGATACGCTGCTGTTCTGCGTGGCCAAGGCCAAGGTCGCGAATGCCTGCATGGGCGGCGTGCGGCTCCATCTCGGCGACAAGCTCGGCCTGATCCGCAAAGGCGAGTGGCAGTTCATGTGGCTCACCGATCCGCCGCTGTTCGAGATCGAAGACGGCGAAGTCGCGGCCGCGCACCACCCGTTCACGTCGCCGCGCGTCGAGGACGAAGCCCTCTTGGAGAGCGCCCCCGAGAACGTCCTCGCGCGCGCCTACGACCTCGTGCTCAACGGCGTCGAGGTCGGCGGTGGATCGATTCGTATCCACCGCAGCGAGCTGCAAGATCGCGCGTTCCAGGCGCTCGGCATCTCCGAAGAGCAGCGCCGCGCGAAGTTCGGCTTCTTGCTCGACGCATTCAAGTACGGCCCACCGCCGCACGGCGGCATCGCGTTCGGCCTGGACCGGCTCGCGATGCTGATGACCGGCGCCGAGTTCATGCGCGACGTGATCGCGTTCCCGAAAACGCAGACCGGCGCGGATCCGATGACCGGCTGCCCGACCGAAGTGTCACCGAAGCAGCTCGACGAGCTGTTCATTCAGGTGAAGTCGGATCTGCCGGGGCGCTGAGCGGAACCGTGTCGTGAATCGGCCCGAGGTCGAGGATGCGATGACCGTGCTCGTCCTTCGCAAACATGTCGGCAAAGCGGCGGTCGAACTGGATGTCGTTCCACGTCCATAGCCACCGGCTGTGCACGCTCGACGCGAGCTGATCGTCGATGCCGGTAAGCGTGACGACGAGGTTCACTTCGGTCTCGCGCAACTGGCGCGCGGTCACGCCGTAGAGCGGCGAGCGATCGTCGATGACGTGGACGCACAAGAACGACAGCGCGAACACCGGCTGCGTGCTGCGCCGCAGGTGCAGGTCGTACACGCGGCGTGTGACCTCGCCGTCGGGCAGAATTTCTTCGCGCAGCAAGTACAACCGCACGGTCGCTTCGACGATCGCGGTCGTTCGCTCGTTCGCCATGCGGAACATCAGCACGCGTTGGCCGTCGTAGTTGGTGATCAGCGCGACCTTGCCGAAGATCACGCGCGCGCTCGGAGTCGAGAACCGCGCGAAGAACACGCCGGTGACGAGCGCGGTCAAGATGATCGCGTAGAAGCTCTCGATCGCGACGATCGTATTCGCGACGTGATCTTCGGGCGCGAGATAGCCGTAGCCGATCGTCGCGATCGTCTGCACGCTGAACCAGACGTCATCGAGAAAGCCGTGCGCGTTGGAGACTTTTGCGCCGGCGAGATCGTAGGCGGCCGCGAACACCAGGTTCGAGACGACGAACAGCGCGAAGAACAGGCCCAAGATGCGCGGCCACGTCGTCGTGCGCAGCAAGTGGTACGCGTCGGCGGCGAGCGACGTGCGCTTGACGCCGCGGCGCTGGATCAGCGGCCGACCGCGGACGTCGAGTAGGCGCTGCGCCTTGGTGTGCTTCTGCTTGCGAGCCACGGCCGCCGACTATGCCGTCCACGCGGGCGTGATGTCGAGGTCGAGACGCTGGCCTCGGCGGATCACGCCGAGCGTCACCCGCGACCCGGCCGCGCGGTCGCGCAGCACGCGATGGAGCTCGTCGACGCCCGCGATCGCGGAATCGCCGAAGCGGACGATCAGATCGCCGTCGCGCAGGCCAGCGGTCGCGGCCGGCGAGCCCTTTTCGACGCTTTGCACCTCGACCGCCGAGCCGCCGAGGCCGTGTGCGTACGCGAGCCGGCGATCGAGCGGTCGCCGCGCGGCGCCGATGCCGAGGTACGCGCGGCGCACGCGGCCATGCGCGAGCAGCTGGCTCAACACCCACGCGGCGGTCTCGACGCCGACCGCGAAGCCGAGGCCCTGCGAGCGCGCGATGATCGCGGTGTTGACGCCGAGCACCCGCGACGACGAATCGAGCAACGGTCCGCCCGAGTTGCCGGGGTTGAGCGGCGCGGAGTGCTGGATGACGCCGTCGATCAGGCGATTGCCTTTGCCGCGCAAGCTGCGGCCGAGCGCCGATACGACGCCGGCCGAGACTGTCGATTCGAACCCGAGCGGGTTGCCGATCGCGATCGCGAGCTGGCCGACGCGCGGCCTGACCGAGCCGTCGATCGACAGATACGCGCCTGACAGCGCGCTCGGTTCGACGCGAACGAGCGCGAGATCGGCCGCCGGATCGTCGCCGATCACGGTGCCGGTGATCGTCTCGCCGGCCTGCGTGCGCACGCGAAGCTCGCGCGCACCGCTCGCGACGTGGCTGTTCGTCATCACGTAACCGTCGGGGGTGACGACGAAGCCCGAGCCGGAGCCGCCTTTGCGCTGCTCGAGGCTGACGACGGCCGGTCCAGCGCGCTCGACGACGCCGATCACGGCTTGCGAATACGCGTCCATCGCCCCGTCGCTTCGCTCCGCGTCGCTTCGCTCCTCCAAGACCAGAACGTCGCTTCGCTCCGCGTCGCTTCGCGCCTCCGAGACCAGAACGTCGCTTCGCTCCGCGTCGGTCATTTCGTGCCGATCGTAAGGTCGAGCTCGGTGCGAACGCCACCCCGCACGACGACGAGCTTGACGACCTTGGCGCTGCGCGGTGCGAGCGCGCTGCGCAGCGAATCGGGGCCGCTGATCGCCTCGCCGTCGAGCTCGACGATCAGGTCGCCGACGAGCACGCCGGCGGTCTTCGCCGGGCCGTCGTCGTCGAGGTTCGCGACGAGCGCGCCGCCTTGCGCCGGATAGGCGCCGACGCCGGCATAGCCGCGGCGAACCCCGCCGTGGGCGAGGATCTCGGTGACGACGCGCTCGATCGTCGCGGTCGGGATCGCGAGATCGGCGCCGCGCAGCAGCGTGCGCGTGTTCATGCCGATGACATGGCCGTCGGCGTCGATCAGCGGGCCGCCGGCGAAGCCACGCGGGATCAGCCGATCCGATTCGATGTAGCGATCGAGCCTGCCGCCGCGCGGGGTCTCGATCTCGGGTCCGAGCACGCCGATCGCGCGCAGCGACGCCCGCGCGGTGCGGCCGGGTCGGCCGACGGCGAGCGCCAGGTTGCCGACCGCGAGGTCGCCGATCGGGCGGAATTTGGCGGGAGTGAGCTTCGCTCCGGACACGCGCAAGACCGCGATGTCCGTGCTGGGGTCGCGGCCGATGACCTCCGCGTCGTAGGAATCGAGCTTGCCGTCGTCGGTGGCAATGCCTACTTTGGTGGTGTCGGGGCAGTGAAAGCTGGACGTGATGACCACGTCCTCGGCCCAGACAATGCCGGAGCCGCCATCGCGGCCGCGGGCAATATGGACGGTAGAAGCTGCTGCGGCGGAGACCGCGGCGGCGAGTGCTTGATCGAGGGCGCGAAAGACGTCGAGAGCTGGTTGAGCCATGGATCTACCGTGCGCTCGTCGAGAATTTTCGCCTATCCGACGTTCGGCGGGGACCACGCGAGCTTTTCTGCGAGGGCGTAGATCACCTCCCTGCCCGACCAGGCAGGGTTGACCCGGGCGTCCAGCGTGGCCATCTTGCTCCCACTGGAGAACCCATGACCCGCAACCCACAACTGCCGATTCGTTCTGTCACCGAGCCCATCAAAGTGGCTCTGTTGACCGACGATCCGCTGCTGCGCGCCGGGCTGTCGAGCTTGCTCGCACAAGTCGGTTCGATCGACGTTGTCGATCGGGACGTGGCCGAAGTGGCCTTGTGGGATGCAGGCGTCGACGCCGAAAAAGCGCTCGCACGGCTCGCCGAAATTCGTGCGCTGCCACTTCCTGTTGTCGCCGTCATCGGCGATCAGGCCCAAGTCTCGCCGGCGATCGCCGCCGGCGCACGCGGCGTCGTGCTGCGCGATCAAGTCGGTCCCGGCATTCAAGCGGCGCTCGCGGCCGTACGAAGCGGGCTGACCGTCGTCGATAGCGCGCTCGCCGATCATCTGCTGCCGACGTCGGCGCCGGTGCTGCCCGTCGCGACCACGCCGCCCGGCGGCAAAGGCCTGACCGAGCGCGAGCGCCAGGTCGTGCAACTGTTGTCTGAAGGCTTGTCGAACAAGCTCATCGCCGACCGGCTCGGGATCAGCGATCACACCGCGAAGTTCCACGTCAACGGCGTGATGATGAAGCTCGGTGCGTCGACTCGCACCGAGGCCGTCGTCGAAGCGATGCGCCGCGGACTGATCCGGCTGTAAGCCGGCTCTAGTGCGCGTGTAGCCAGACCTTCATGTTCTCGACGTCGTCGGTGTCGCCGGCTTTCGCGTAGAGCGCGAGTGCCGTGCGGACTTCGCCGATCGCTCGAGCGCGCGTCGCCGGCGCAGCGACCAGCGCCGCGCCGAGATAGAAGTGCGTCTCCGCGACGAGCGCGTCCGGCATCTTCCGACTGACGCGGATCGCGAGCGCACGCTCGAGGTACGGCATCGCCTCGAGCGGCCGGCCGAGCTCGGTCAACGCATCGCCGATGCCGGCGACCGCGAACGACACGTTCGGGTGATCGGCCGGCAGCGTCTTGTCGAAGATCGCGAGCGCCTGCTGCCACGACGTCAGTGCCGCGGCGTAGGTGTTTTGCAGGCCCTGTAGCTGGGCGAGTGCGCCCAGCGCTTGCGCCAGACGCGGATGCTCGTTGCCGTACGCGGCGCGGTAAAGCTCGATCGCGCGCATCGCGATCGCGGTCGCTTCGGGGATCTTGTTCTGGCTCTCGAGCACGCTCGCCTCGCGCTCGAGGTAATCGGCGATGTCGGGATAGTCGGCACCGCGCGCGGCGATCGCGATCTGCTCCGCGCGGCGGATCATCGCGAGCGCGTCGTCGAGCCGACCTTCGCGCTCCGCGATCACGCCGAGCTCGGAGATCGTGTAGGCGACGTGCAGATCGTCGGCGCCGAGCTTCGCCTCGTAGATCGCGCGCGCGCGCTCGAGCGTCGGCGTCGCGGCGCGGTAGTTGCGGAGCACGACGAGCGAGTTGCCGAGGTTGGTGAGCACGCCGGCGAGCTCGACGCTGTCGGGACCGTCGACGCGCTCGTAGATCGCGATCGCTCGGTCGAAGTAGTGGCCGGCAGCGACCGGATCGCCGCGCTCGGCGGCGAACGCGCCGAGGTTGCCGTACGAGTCGGCGACCGCCGGATGATCGGGCCCGAGCGCGGCAATGCGAATCGCGAGCGCGCGGTCGTAGAGCGCCTTCGCGTCGTCGAGCTTGCTCTGCGCGCGCGCGACGTTGCCGAGATCGTCGAGCGCGCCGGCGACGTCGGGGTGGTCGGGAGCCTCGATGCGTTGCCGCGCGGCGAGCACGCGCTCGTAGATCTGGCGAGCGTCGGCGAGCTTGCCCTCGACCTGGAGCACGTGGCCGAGCTGCGCGAGTGTGGTCAGCACGAGCACGTGATCGGTTCCGAGCTCGGTCTCGCCACGTGCGAGCGCGCGTGCATAGCTGGTGCGCGCGAGGTCCGGCTTACCGCGCGCGAGCTCGACGTCACCGCGTGCGTCGTCGAGCTCGATCGCGATCTCGGGCGCCAGATGCGTGGTCGCCGCGGCGGCGTCCGCCAGATCGGCGACCTCGAGCGCGGCGTCGTACTTGCCGTCGAGCGTCGACAGCGCCGACACCAGGCCCGCCGAGGCCTCGACTTCGGTCGCGGTATCGCGCGATGCACGCGCGATCCGGATCGCCTCGCGAAAGCTCGCGAGCGCGCCGCGATCAGCGAGCTGGCGTTGAGCCTGCCCGAGCACGCGTGCCGCGCGCGCGACCACCGGCTGATCGCCGAGCGGGCGCGCGTCGGCGAGCGCGGCCTGTGCCTCGGTGCGCGCGGCGGCGTAGTGACCGAGCCCGAGCTCGGCACTCGCGTGATCGACGCGCGCGGCGATCGCAGCTAGCTGCGCGACGGCCGACGGCGTCGCGAGCGGCGGCGTCGCGAGCTCGGTCGCGCGCGTACACGGCTCGGCGTTGGGCAGCCGCAACACGGCATCGAGCGCACGGTCGATCGAGACGCCGTCGCCGGTGCCGAGCACGTCGAGCGTCGCGCCGAGCTCGGCGAGCCGATCGGCGAGGCAGCCCATGCGGATGTCGAGCGCGCGTTCGGACTGCTCGCCGCGATCGCGCGTCGCCTCGCAGACGTCGCGATGGTCGGCGGTCCACGCGCCGCTCCACGCGTCGACCAGCGGCGCGACACGCGAGAACGTCTCGCCGGCATGCGGGCGGCCCGACGCCGCGAACGCGGCTTGCAACTGGACGCGACGCAGCGGATTCCACACCGCGGCGAGCTCGTTCGCGCCGTCGCCACACGCGACCGCATGCGTGCGGCCGCGGTCGACGACGATCACCGTCGCGATCGCAGCGACCGCGAGCGCGAGTGCCGCCGCGCGCGTGCGCCGTCGCGCCTTCGTGCGCTCGAGCGCCGCGATCAGATCCGTCATCGCCGGAAATCGCGCGGGCGGATCGAGCGCGAGCCCACGCACGAGCACGCGATGCAACCAGCGCGGCACATGGCGACCCGGCGGCGGCGTGACGAGCTCGCCGCGCGTCACGCTCGCGGAGAGCTCGTCGAACGTCGTGCCGCCGAACGGGTGTATACTGTATACAGTTTCGTAGAGGGCGACGCACAGCGAGAACTGATCGCTCGCCGCGGTCGCCGATTCGCCGCGAAATTGCTCCGGCGACATGTAGCGCGGCGTGCCCATCACCGCGCCGGTGCGCGTCAGCGTGGCGTCGAGCGGCACGTCGGTCGCGTCGCCTTGCGTGCGCTCGATCCCGACGAGGCCGAAATCGGTGACACAGATGCGGCCGCCGCGAAACAGCAGCACGTTGTCGGGCTTGACGTCGCGATGGACCAGACCGGCGGCGTGCGCCGCGGCGAGCCCGCGCGCGGCGGCGACGAACGCGGCGATGATCTCGCGCAGCGGCGGCCGGCTCGCGAGATACGCGCGCAGGTTGCCGCCGTCGGCGAGCTCCAACGCGATGTAGATCTCGCCGGCGTGGCTACCGACGTCGTGCACCTTGATGACGTTGACGTGATCGATCTTCGCGAGCGCTTGCGCTTCGCGCAGCAGGCGGGTGCGGCCCTCGGCCGGTGCGTGGACGCCGCGCAGTAACTTGATCGCGAGGTCGCGATCGAGCTCGGGATCGTGCGCCGCGTAGACGACACCCATGCCGCCGGCGCCGAGCACGCGCTGCACCGCGAAGCGGCCGATCGTGTCGACGTCGGCTTCCACCGCGACCGCGTGGCCGATCGCTTCGCGACAGCTCGCGCAGGCGTGGACGTGCTGCTCGATCGCGTCGCGTTCGTCCGGCGTGATCGCGTGCTCGACGAACGCCGCGAGCTGCATGTCGTCGGGACAGCGCGGCTCGATCACAACGTCTGATCCGGAAACAGGCGGTGCAGCGACAGCTCGATCTGGCTGTCGATCAACGGCAGCATGCTCGCGAGCGTGTCGTTCTCGCCGACGCCGAGCTCGGCGATCAGCGCGGTGCGCGCGCCCGCGTGAACGAGCCGGCGCGCCGATGCCAGCGTGCGCGCGACCGTGCCGCGATGGAGCTGATAGGTCGCGGCGATCTGATCGAGTGTGAGGTGATCGAGCATCGCGTGGCGCAAAAACGTCCGCTCGCGCGACGGCAGCTCGGCGATCGCCGCGGCGAGCGCGGTCTTGGTGGCCGCGACGAGCTGCGCGCGCGCGACCGCGTCGAGCGGATCTTTGCCGGTCGCCGCCACGCCGGCGAGCACGGTGTCGTCGAGCTCGACCGCATCGCTGCGCTGCGCGCTCGCGATGTCGAGAAACGTTCGCGCGGCGACGATCTTGAACCAGTTCTCGAGGTAGCCGAAGCCGGAGTAGTCGCGGATGCGCGGCGGCGTGCTCTCGTCGCCGACGAGCAGCTTGATCCGCAGCCGCTGGCGCAGCTCGTCGGCATCGAGCCGGTGAAATCGCCGCAACAAGCGTGCGAGCGTCGCCGCATGCGCGGCTTCGAATGCCGTGATCGCGCGCGGCTCGTTGCTGCCGACCCACCATGCGAGCGCGAGATCGCCGATGCGTAGTCGCGGCAGCGCGCTCGCGAGATCGGGCTGGCCGCCCGCGCGCTCGACGACGTAGGCTACGAACGCCGCGTCGGGGCTCGGCGCGTCGGGCCAGCGGCGTCGCGCCTCGGCGAGCCCGGTCTCGAGCGCGGGCTCGATCGACGCCTCGGCCGTGCTCGCCCGATCGGCGGGCAAGAGCCCGACCAGCGCGCGAGCGAGGTCGCCGACCATGCCCCAGAATATCAAGCTCCGGCCGGGGTGCGACACCCGCCGACGCCGTCGTGCGACTGCGATGACCTCCGAGCCGTCCGGATCGGTATGACGCATTCGTTTTGCTTCGCCGCCGCGGTCGCCGCCGTGCTAGCCGCGTGCTCGCCCGCATCCACCAAGTCCAGCGACGACGACGGGGCCGACGCCGGCACGTCTGCGCCGCACATGGCCACGTTCACGCCGGCGTGGACGCTGCAGAACATCGACGGCTCGCCGGCGAGCTGTAAATCGGGCTACGACACGATGACGATCAGCGCCAACCCGTGGGACGCAAATCTCGGCCAGGCCGATCCGGGCGGCACGCCGATCGTCGCGATGTTCGACTGCGCGGCCGGCTCCGGCGCGATGCAGCTCCAGATCGACGGCATGCTCGGCACTGCAATGCTGAACGGCAAGTACGACATCACCTGGCAAGAGACCGATTCGACCGGCGCCACGATCGTCGCGACCGACGTGCAGAGCGCGCTCGACTACGCGACCACCGTCGATCTGTCGGGCGGCAACGCGACGGCGACGGTGACGATGTATCAGGACGGCGGCTACGCGTGGATCGGCTGGCTCCTGTTCGGCACGATGTCCGGCCAGTACCTCGATAGCTGCGAGGGCGCCGGCGTCGACATGATCGGCCTCGATCTGACCGACGAGACCTCGCAGGCGGTCACGCACCTGATGTTCCCGTGCGATACCAGCGACGGAATCGCGAGCGGCGTGACCGGCCAGCCGGCGATCACCAGCTTGAGCGAGGTCGGCTCCGGGATCGCGGCGGTGCTCGCCGGCAGCTTTTCGATCGTCGCGACCGCGTACTCCGGCGGCCAGACCGTCGGCGCGAGCGACGGCGACGACGACACCACGATCGCGGCCCCGAACGGCGTCAACATCATCCCCGAGCTGCCGAGCATCAACTTGACGAACCGGTAGCGTCGATCGGCCCGAGCCCGAGCCCGAGTCCGAGTCCGAAAATCCCAAGCGCCGACCTCGACGCGGTCTTTCGAGCGCCCACATGGTCGACAGGATCCGAGTGCACGCAGATCGGGCTCCGGCTCCAGCCGTTGGCTTGGGCTCGTGCAGAGACGGGTGACCGCTAGCGCTTGCGCCGGCGCGGCATCGTCGGCAGCCAACCGTAGACACCTAGGTCGACGATCCCGCGATCGCCGACCTCGACGCGTTCTTTCTCGAGCAGCGCGCGTTGCATCGCCGCCCCGACCGGATCGCGGATCTTGATCGAGCCGCGGCGCCCGCCGGC
>DASXEF010000040.1:0-4232 GCA_036490255.1 Kofleriaceae bacterium | reverse complement strand
CGGTATCGAGCTGGCTCGCGCGCAACCGCGCATCCTCGAGTAACGTCGACGCCTCGACGACCTTCTGGTGCGTCGGCGACAGCACGACGGGGCGCACCCACGAGTGGTCGAAGAAGTAGAAGACGTTGACGACCAAGAAGCCGAGCAAGCCGATCAGGATCGCGATCAAGGCAAACAGGCCGGCCACCTTATAGAGGCGAACGATCGAGGGTTGAACGGCAACCCAAAACCGGGGCGTCTTGCGATGGGCCTGAGCTTCCATGCCGAGGGAGTCCTACTCCAAAAACCGGGCCTACGCAGCAGGTAGTTGCTGCGCTTGACCCGTTTGCCGGCCAACTTGCCGGCTGACCATGACTTGCGGCTCGGCGTACTCGGAGATCTCGCGCACGGGCTCTTCGGCAACCGTCGGCTCGACCGAGCGCGTTTCCCAGCTGCCGGAATCGAGCGTGAACAGGGCGAGCGGCGCGAGCAGCGCGTACGCGACCGGCATCAGGATCGCGAGTGGCAAGAGCGCGATCGAGCTGACGCGTTCGGCCTTCGGCATCTTGCGGACGCGGTAGCGATACACGACGCCCATGACCGCGATGATCATGATGTGGATCACCATCGCGTCCATGAAGCGATGCGAGCCGAGCGCGCGGATCAGCGCGAGCGGATACGCGAACTGCAGCGCGAACAGCGAGAAGTAGTGGATCGCGATGATCGGGTTGAGCCGCCAAACGTGCGTGAAGCCGCCGGCGTAATCGATCGTGTTCGAGCGCCGCCAGCGCAGCTGCTGCGAGAAGTAACCCGACAGCGTCGACGGCACCGTCGTGTAGCAACGCGCCGTCAGCGTCATCGTCGTGAGGTAGCCGGCTTTGACGATCTGGCGGGTCAGGAAGCGATCCTCGCCGTACTTGATCGGCACGCCGCAGATCGCGCGGTGCTCGAGCACGGGCTCGAGCTCGACGAGCACGTCGCGGCGATACGCCGTGAGGCAACCCGACAAGCAGAGCACGCGGCGCATGCTCCACTCGAGGTTCTTCATGAAGTGGTAGGCGTACCAGTAGCGGACGACCTGCATCCGCGTCAGCCAGTTGTCGTGCTTGTTGCGGACGTCGATCCAGCCGCCGACAGCGGCGATGCGCGGGCTGATGAAGCGACGGACGAGGTTGCGAATGGCGTCTTTGTCGACGACGACGTCGGAGTCGACCGACACGATGATCTCGCTCTTGGATTCGCGGACCGCGCGGATGATCGAGCAACGCTTGCCGACGTTCTTCGGGTTGCGCATGACCTTCGCGCGGCCGTTCGACACGCGCGCGATCTCGCGGGCTTGCTCGTAGCTGTCATCGGTCGAGCAGTCGTCGACGCAGATGACCTTGAGCTTCACGCCGGGATAATTCGAATCGAGGAGGCTCTGGATCGTCTCTTTGATCGTCGCGCCCTCGTTGAACATCGGGATGACGGCGGTGACGGTCGGCTCGTAGCTCGGGTCGTGCTCGTCCATCTTCTGGCCGCGGACCATCCGCAGGAACACGCCGGCGACATACCGGTTGATGAACACGACCAGCGCAAGCATGTGCACCAGTACCCAGAGGACATGCGTGGTCATCCTGGGCCCCCGGGTGCGAGGCGCGCGCCAATAGCTAGGTGGCCTAAGACGAGTTTCACGGCGATAAGCGAAGAGCTAGGAGGAGCGTTCGACGCGCCGCGAGAATCCACAGACTCGCGGCCAAAATCAAGGAGATGCAAGCAAACTAGTATGGTTCACTCGCAGACTCAAGAAGCTTGACGCAAGTTGCCACCGGCTAGTGACGCTTGCACCCGAGCATCAGGATCCTGAGGGTCCCATGTTGTCTTTGCATGATCGCGATGCGATAGAGGGCCGTGCTCCAAGCGACGAGCGGGTTCGCGTGGTTGGAGCATCGCGCGCGGCCCGACCGGCGACTCCGGACGCCGGCGCTGTGATCGAGATGGCGCGGTCGCTCCGTGATCAGAGCGATGCGTAGTTGGTGCTTTGCCATCTTCGTGGCGGTGTTCGCCTGCAACATGCTCGTTTCGAGTCGCGAGCCCGCATGGGGCGATGCGCACCCGATGTGGGAGCTGGCCGACCGGATCGTTCAGCACGGCGCGCTCGATATCAAGACGCGTTGGCCCGACGATATTCCGCCGGGACCTGACGGCAAGACCTACGGCATCGCCGCGATCGGCTGCGCATTGGTTCACGTACCGGGCGCCGCGATCGCCGCGCTCGCCCACGACATCTCGCCCGGCGGCGATGCGCTCGTGCGGCCGATCTGCACGCACCTCGCGCCGTCGGCGATGGCCGCGCTCGCGTGCGTGCTGTTCTTCCTGCTGCTGATCGATCTCGGGATCTCGAACCGAACCGCGAGCGTTTGCACCGCGATCTTGGCGACTGCGACGACGATGGCCGTCTACGCGCACTACGCCTACGGCGACATCTCGCAGCTCGCGTGCTTCATCGGGCTGTTTCGCGCGGCGCTGCGCACGTCGGCGGATCCGAGCCGGCGCGAGGCGCTGTGGCTCGGCGCGTGGGCCGGCATGCTCGTCGAGACCAAGTACGTGTTCGCGATGTCGGTCGTCGGTGCCGCGATCGTGATCGCGTGGACGCTGCGAAATCGCCGTGACGATCTCAAGCGCGTCGCGCTGTGGGCGTCGATCGCGGGCGCGCCGTTCGCGGTGCTCGCACTCGCGTACAACCAGATCCGCTGGGGCTCGCCGCTCGCGACCGGTTACGGGCCGTATCTCGGCGCCTATTTCGGCGGCAGCGTGATCGACGGCGCGTGGGGAATGCTGCTGTCGCCGAACAAGAGCGCGTTCTTGTACTCGCCGCCGCTCGTGCTCGCGCTCGTCGGCATGCCGGCCGCGTTTCGCGCGGTGCCGCGGCTCGCGCTTGCGCTCGTCGCGATGGTGATCCCGACGCTGATCGTCTATTGCACCTATCGCTCGTGGAGCGGCGACTACGCGTGGGGGCCGCGCTATTTCGTATGGGCGGTCCCGCCGTTACTCGTGCCGATCGCGTGGTTTGTCGATCGAATGACGAAGTTACGCAAAGCCGCGCTGATCGCGATCGTCACGCTCGGCGTGATCGTGCAGCTGCTCGGGCTGGCGCTGTACTGGGATCACTTCATCCGGCTCGCAAGCGCCGCGAAGAATCAGTGGCTCGGCCAGCCGAACCGACGCGGCGCGTACATCGCCGAGCGTGGCCGCGGCCATTGCGACTCGTGCTTCGAAGATACCTACGAGATCCTGTGGCTGCCGGCGTTCCAGCCGATCCGCGGCCACATCTGGTTGCTCGAATCGCTCGCGGCCGGCGACGACGCGAAGGCGGCGCAAACGAGCGCGCCGTGGCGAACGTACACGTCGCTCGACGTCAACCTCGATGCCGATTACGGCCGCGCGCGCATCGATTGGTGGGGCCTGCTCTGGCTCCGCGACTTTCCAGGCACGCGCGTGCTCGGCGGGATCTTGCTGCTGATCTTCGCCGCCGGCGGTGCGCTCGGCATCGCGCGGTGGATTCGCCTGCAGCGTATGAGAGAATAACCAGCGATGTTGCGCCCGGTTCCGGATCCGCCGAGCAACGTCGGCGGTGCGCCCGACGACGATGACGTGCTGAAGTGGGCGCTCGCGTATCTTCGCCACGCGCCGCTGTCGCTGTCGCTGCGCGAGATCAATCGGCTCGTCGCGATGCAAACCGTCGCCGGCGGTAAAGGCCCCGTGCTCGACGTCGGCTGCGGCGACGGCTTCTGGTGGACCGTGCGCCACGACGATCGCGAGATCTACGGCATCGATATTTCGGCGAGCGAGATCACGCAGGCGCAGACGCGCATCCACGCCGCGCTGACCGACGTTTCGCGCGAGACGCCGTTCGCGCCGACGAAGTTCGAAGAGATCATCGGCAACTGCTCGCTCGAGCACGTGCCCGACATCGACGCCGCGCTATCGAACTTGCGCCGCGCCGCGAGTGATCGCGCGCGCCTGCTGATGTTCGTGCCGACGCCGCGCTGGGCGTACTCGGGAAATCTTCAGAAGCTGTTGCTCGCGCGTGCGCCGCGCGTCGCGATGGCGCTGTCGGGCGCGCTCAACGGGTTTTTCCAGCACTGGCACCTCTACGACGCCAAGGTCTGGCAGCGGCTGCTCGAGCAAAACGGCTGGCGCGTCGAGCAAACGCTCGGGCTCGGCTCGGCGCGTAGCGAGTTCTTGTTCCGCCTGTTCATGCCGCCGGCATT
>DASXEF010000352.1:0-2110 GCA_036490255.1 Kofleriaceae bacterium | reverse complement strand
ACGAACGCGCGCAGCACGACAAAAATCGTAGCACGCGCTACTTCGCGCCGCGCTCGCCGAGCCACGTTGCCAACAAGTCACGCTGCGTGGCGTGCGTGCGCGCCGCGCCGAGCGGCGTCTCCTTCGTATGCCACGGCACGTGGTCGAGCGACGCACCTGCGGCGAGCAAGCGTTCGGCCGCGCGGCGCTGGCCGCCGTGACACGCTTGCCAGAACGCATCGTCGATCTCCGTCTGCGTCGCAGCGACCAACAGCTCGTCGAGCCGCGCGAGCAAGCCGACGCCGGCCGCGTGCCACAGCTTGTCGACGCGCGCGCCGCGTGCGACCAGGCAGTGCGCGACGTTCCAGCAGCCGTACGCGACCGCGTTGTCGAGCGGCGTGCCTTTTGCGATCGAGCCACCAATGGCTTCGAGGTTCGCGCCGGCATCGATCAGCGCCTCGGCGACGTGGTGGTCGTCGTTGCTCGCCGCGCCGTGCAGCGCGGTCTCGCTATGCCACGCGTTTTCGTGCGGCGCGCTCGGATCGGCGCCGGCCGCAACCAGACGCGCGACGATCGCCGGACTGTTCGGGTAATAGCCCGGCCACTCGACGACGACGTGCAACGGAAACCGGACCACGCCCTTGGCGTCGACGATCCGCTGCGACGCGGCCGCCGGATCGTCGGCGAGCAGCTTGTCGAGCGCCGCGAGATCGCCGGCACGGATCACGTCGCCGATCACACCTTCACGAGCTTCGCGAAGCCCTCTTTGTCGAGCGCTTTTTCGAGCGCGTCGCTCCCCTTGACGATGCCGCCGGTGACGAGCTTCTCGAGCGAGCTATCCATCGACTGCATGCCGTCGGCGGCGCCCGATTGGATGAAGCTGCCGATCTGCTGCGTCTTGCCTTCGCGGATCAGCGACGCGAGCGCCAGATTCCCGATCAAGATCTCGTGCGCGGCGACGCGGCCGCCGTCGATCTTCGGCACGAGCTGCTGCGCGACCACGCCGGCGAGCGAATCGCCGAGCAGGCCGCGGATCTGCGGCTGCTGATCGGCGGGGAACGCGTTGACGTAGCGATCGATCGTCGCGCCGGCGGAGTTGGTGTGTACCGTCGCGTAGATCAAGATGCCGAAGCTCGCGAGCTGTAGTGCCGCTTTCATCGTCTCGGCGCCGCGAAGCTCGCCGACGAGGATCACGTCGGCATTCTCGCGGCCGGCGCTGCGGATCGCATCCAAGAACGACGGCACGTGCTCGCCGACTTCTTTGTGCGTGACGAGGCACTGCCGCGGCTGGTGCACGAACTCGACCGGATCTTCGATCGTCAAGATGTGGCCGGAGCGCGTGCGGTTGATGTGATCGATCATCGCGGCGAGCGTCGTCGACTTGCCGCTGCCGGTCGGCCCGGTGACGAGCACCAAGCCCGAGCGCAGATCGACGAGCCGCTTGATGCCGGCCGGCACGCCGAGCTCGTCCATCGTCTTGATCGTCGTCGGGATCGCGCGAAACACCGCGCCGACACCGGTGAGCTTCTTCAAGTAGTTCGCGCGAAACCGCGACTTCGTGCCGTGCGCGTGCGCGAAGTCGAGATCGCCCGTGGTCTGAAATTGCTCGCGCTGGCTCGGCGAGACGAGCGTCATCAACATCGCTTCGATCTCGTCGCTGCTCAGCGGCGTCGTGCCGTCGGCGACGAGCTGACCGCGCAACCGCAGCATCGGCGGATAGCCCGGCGTGAGGTGCAGATCGGAGCCGTTCTTGTCGAGCAGCCGATCGAAGAGCGACGCGATCAGCATGGTACAGACCGCTCCGCTTGCGGCTTCTCCGGACCCGACTCGGTCATTTCTTGTCGCCTCCGAACAAACCTTTTTTCACCGGCGCCGCGGTTGGCGGCGGCGGATGTAGCTGCGCCTGCAGCTCCTTCTTCGTATCGGCGAACGCGATCGCGGTGTCCTCGGTGATCTTGCCGGCGCGTACGAGCTCGAGCAGCGATTCGTCGAGGCGCATCATGCCGAACGCGCGGCCGCGTTGGAGCAAGTTCGGCAGCTGGAACAGCTTGTCGTCGCGGATCAGCGTCGCGAGCGCGAGCACGCCGGTGACGAGCTCGATCGCGGGCACGACACCTCCGCCGATCGCGGG
>DASXEF010000347.1:0-3040 GCA_036490255.1 Kofleriaceae bacterium | reverse complement strand
GGCGACGAATAACGTGACGCGCATCGACTACAGCCCGAACTTGCTCGACGCGAACACGGTCTCGAGCAGCTGATCGACCTCGCGGATCATGCGCGCCGCGCCATCGCCGGGCAGCGATGCGAGCGCGACCTTGATCTCGTTGAGGTTCTTGAGCTGGCTGAACAGCTGGATGTCGGAGAGCTCGGTGCCGCTCGTCAGCAGCTCGCGGATGAGGCCGAGCTCGGTGAGCAGATCGTCGAGCGACGCCGACGGGCCGATGAAGCGGCGCTCGTCCGGGTGCTCGCGATAATACGAGTCGACGACCGGGTTGACGATCTCCTCGAGCAGCTCGACTTGATCGAGGTTGTTCCAGATGTGGCGGAGCACGAAGAAGTCGCCGTCGTGCACGCGCGTGCGGCCGTCGAACACGGCGCTCGCCGCGAACAGCTTGAGCAACTTGACCGCACGGCGATCCGAAACCGAAATGCCTTCGCTGCGGATCTGGAAGATGAGTCCTTTGTACTTGGTCAGGAACTCTTCCGGGAACTGCATGAACTTGTCGTAGTTGGTCTGGATCGCGCGCAAATCGCGCGCGCTGATCACCGGCCGGATCTCGGCGGGCGCTCGCGAATCCGCCGAGCCGCGCCCCGTCATCTTGCGCAGCTCGAGCGAGACGCCCTTCTTCATCAGCTCGTGAAAGTGATAGCTGTCGAGGTTGTCGCTGAGCACGCGCACCAAGAAGCGATCGAACATCGCCGCGAGGTTGTCGTCGTTGGGCACTTCGTTCGACGCCGCGTAGAGCGAGATCAACGGCACGTTGACGACCTCGGGGCCGTTCTGGAACTTGCGCTCGTTGATCACGTGCAAGAGCGAGTTCAAGATCGCGCTGTTCGACTTGAAGATCTCGTCGAGAAACACGATCTCCGCGGTCGGCAGCATGTGCTCGAGGCGGCGCGTGTAGCGGCCTTCGCGAAACGCCGAGATGTCGACGGGGCCAAACAGCTCGTTGGGCTCGGTGAAGCGCGTGAGCAGATACTCGAAGTAGCGCGCGTCGATCAGCTTCGCGAACATGTCGATCATCGCCGACTTGGCGGTGCCCGGCGGGCCGACGATGACCATGTGCTCGCCGGCGATCGCCGACACCGTCATCAGACGGATGATCTCTTGCTTGTCGAGAAACTGCGCGCCCATCTGGCGAGCGAGCTCTTGGAACGCGGCACTCACACGCGCGACGTCGACTGCAAAGCTGCGTGGTGTTGTGGGAGGCGCGACCATGCGGCGCCACCTTACCTGATTATGGGGCGGGCATTGTGCCCGACGGAGGCACACTGACACGCAATTCGAGAGCTCCTGCCCCCAAACTCGGGCCCGCGCCCTGCACTATGACCGCTCGTAAACTACTCGGAGATTTCGCATGAAGCTCGTGTTTGCCTCTCTCGTGTTTGCTGTTGGTTGTACCGGCTCGGTTCAGGTGCAGCCGGCGCAACCACCACCGCCGCAGCCCGCGCCGCAACCGGTCGTCGTCGCGCAGGCTCCTGCGCCCGCGCCGCCGCCGCCCGCGCCGATGGCTCCACAAGGTCATCCGGCGTATCTGCACGCGCTCACCGATCTGCGCTCGGCGCGCGGATATCTGCGCCGGCCTTCAGGCGCGATGGTGAAGTGGGACGAGAATCGCGCGATCCGCGAGATCGACGCGGCGATCAACGAGATCAAGCGCGCGTCGATCGACGACGGCAAACCGCTCGAGGATCATCCGCCCGTCGACGATCACATGATGTGGGGCAATCGCCTGCAGAAGGCGTACGAGCTCGTCGAGACCGCGCGTCGCGACGTCAACCAAGAAGAAGATAACGGCGCGGTCGCCGGCCTGCGCAATCGCGCGATCGGTCACATCGACCTCGCCGCGCGCGCGCTGCAAGACGGCATGACCGATGCGCGCGTGCAGCCGCTGCCGCCGGTCGCCGTTGCGCCACCGCCGCCGCCGCCGCCGGCACCGGCTGGACATCCGGCGTATCTCCACGCGCTCACCGATCTGCGCTCGGCGCGCGGTTATCTCCGCCGCCCGGCTCGCACCACGGTGAAGTGGGACGAGAACCGCGCGATTCGCGAGATCGACGCCGCGATCAACGAGATCAAGCACGCGTCGGTCGACGACGGCAAGAACATCGACGATCACCCGCCGATCGATGACGGCATGGTGTTGGGCAATCGCCTGCAGAAGGCGCTCGAGCTCGTCGAGACCGCGCGTCGCGACGTCAACCAAGAAGAAGACAACGGCTTCGCGAACGGCCTCAAGAACCGCGCGATCGGTCACATCGATCTCGCCGCGCGCGCGATCAACGACGGCATGGCCGACGCGCACGTGCAGGCTGCTCCGCCCGTCGTCGTCGAGCAACCGCCGGGCCCGGGCGCGCACCCCGCGTACATGCACGCGCTGAGCGACCTGCGCCACACGCGCGCGCTGCTCGAGCGTCCGGCTCATCCCGAAGTGAAGTGGGACGAGAACAATGCGATCCGCGAGATCGACGCGGCGATCAACGAGATCAAGCACGCGGCGATCGACGACGGCAAGCCGATGTCGGATCACCCGATGATCGACGTGCACCTCGGTCACCGCGATCGTCTGCGCAAGGCCGAGGAGATGCTGCACCGGGCCGCCGCCGACATCGAGTCGCGCGAGGACAACGGCTTCGCGCAAGGTCTGCGCGCTCGCGCGGTCGGCCACATCCGCAACGCGGAGCACGCCGTCCACGACGCGATTGGCGACCGCGGTCACTGAGCGAACCGCGATCATGAACGACAGCGCCGCCGACCTCGGCGGCGTTTTTTTTAGGCCGCGTCGAGATCGAGCGGCGGTTGCTTGAGGTGCCGGCGCAACCGCTGCGCGAGCGCGTCGATCACCGCATCGGATAACAGCTCCGCTGTCTGCGCGCGATGCACGTGCCAGCGCGCGAGCAGCGCCGGTTGCGATGCGATGCCCGGCGGCGTCGCGAGCCGCGGATCGACGACGGCCAACGCGCCCGGCAGCGCGAACAACGTCGCGAGCCCGCGCGGCCGGCTC
>DASXEF010000291.1:0-4792 GCA_036490255.1 Kofleriaceae bacterium | reverse complement strand
GCTGGGAAGTCGATTTTCGCTCCGCGACGTCTGCCGTCGCGTATGCTGAACGACGGTGGATCGGATCGGGGACTACTCGGTCGAGCGGGAGATCCGTCGCGAGGATGGCGCGACGACCTTCAAGGCCGTGCATGCGGTGTTGCCGCGACACGCGGCCGTTCGCGTGTTGTCGAGCGAGAGCAAACCGGTCGCCGTGCAGATGCTGCGCGAAGCGTGCATCTTGGAAGCGCTCAGTCATCCGGGCGTGCCGCGCGTGTTCGAGTGCGGCGTGCTGACGAGCACGACGAACACCAGTGAAAAGCGGCCGTGGGTCGCGATGGAGTTGGTCGAAGGTCCGACGCTCGCCGAGTTGTGTCGCGAAGGCCCGCTCGGCATCGCGGAGCTCGTCATCGCGATCAAGACGATCGCCGAAGTGCTCGAGCACGCGCACGGGCGCGGCGTGATCCATCAGCGGCTCGGTGAAGGCGTGGTGATCCGCACGCCGCAGCGCCACGCTGCATACACGATCACCGGCTGGGGCGGCGTCGGCACGCGCGGCTCGGCGGCGAACGCCGATCAGGCGCGCGATGTTCACGCGCTCGGCACGATCGCGTTTCGTGCTCTCACCGCATCGCCACATACGCCGACCGCATCGGCGCGGACATCGGCGCCGTCGGCACCGGTCGAGCTCGCGGAGCTGATCGACGACATGCTCGCACCTGAACGCAGACCGAGTGCGGGCGAGGTCCGCGAGCGCATGGTCTGGCTCGCCGATACGATCGTGCCGAGACGAACGACACAGGAAATGCGTCCACTGGTCGAGCCAGCGGACAGCACGCGCCAGACGACGTTTTCGATCCGAATTCACCGCGGCTAGGGACAGTCGTTCCACTCGGGACAGCTGTCTCCACCATCGATCGCGCGAATTCGAGTAAAACCACGGGGCACGACGGCTGCAATGCGTCGCGACCACATGGGGGAGATCGCCGATTACGCGATCGAGCGCGCGCTCGCATCAGAGCACGACCTCGCGTATTTCGAAGCCAGTCACATGATCCTGCCGCGTCGCGCGCACATGACCGTGGCGACGGCAAAGTCCGCAGCGCCGCGCATCCTGCGCGAAGCCTGCATGCTCGAGACGCTGCGCCATCCCGGCGTGCCGCGCATCTACGACTGCGGCACCGTCGCCGACGGCTTGCCATGGGTCGCGCGCGAGCTCGTCGTCGGCAAGCGCTACCCGACCCAGCTCAAGACGCGCGAGCTCGCCGAGCTATTGCACTCGGTCGCGACGATCCTCGCGCACGCCCATTCGCGCGGCGTGATCCACGGTGACGTCTGGCTCGATGCGATCGTTAAAGACGATTGCGTGCGCTTGCTGCACTGGCATCACGCGCGTCGCGGCGCGCCCGAAGAAGGTGCGGGCGACGTCTACGCGCTCGGGCTCGCGGCGCACGCCGTCGTGTCGGCGCCGCCGCCGCGGATCGTCCATCTCGTCACCGAGATGCTCGCGCCCGATCCGCGCGCACGCCCGACCGCGGCACAGGTCGCAGCCGAAGCCGGTCGCCTGCTCGAAGAGCCCGACTACGACAACGTCGAAGAGGTCGCGCTCACCGTCGATCTGTCGCGACAGCCGCCGATGCCGCCGCCGCCGCGGCCGCCGCGGCAACCGCGGCTCGGCAGCCACAGCGAGCTCAATAGCGGCGGCGTGCCGATCGCGTCGCTGAAGCTCCGCTAGGGACGTAGTCCATTAGCGCAACTTCGATCGCGCAAGGTCGCGCGATCGTTAGGTGTGGGAGGGACGCACTAAAGCGAGCGTCGGCACGTGCGCGAGCTCGTCCGAAGCTCGGTCGCTAATGCGCGCGTGCGAGCTCGTCCGAAGCTCGATCGCCAATGCTTGCGTGCGAGCTCGTCCGAAGCTCGGACGCCAAACCTAGCTCGCTTTAGTCCGTCCCTCGCACGCTGAATAATCACGCGAGCTTGCGGCGACGAAGTTGCGCTAATGGACTACGTCCCTACGGGGAAGCCGAGGTTCACGCCACGGTGCCGCGGATCGGGCCAGCGCGTCGTGATCGCCTTCATACGCGTGTAGAAGTGCACGCCGTCGCGACCATAGATGTGGAGGTCGCCGAACAACGACGCCTTCCAGCCGCCGAACGAGTAGTACGCCATCGGCACTGGAATCGGCACGTTGATGCCGACCATGCCGACTTCGATCTCGTGCTGGAACTTGCGCGCGGCGCCGCCGTCGTTCGTGAAGATCGCGACGCCGTTCGCGTACGGGTTGCGATTCACCAGCGCGATCGCTTCGTCGTACGTCGCGACGCGCGTCATGCCGAGCACCGGGCCGAAGATCTCGTCCTTGTAGATCGACATCGCGGGCGTGACGCGATCGAACAGCGTCGGGCCGAGGAAGAAGCCGTTCGGCCGACCGGCGACTTGCAGCGCGCGGCCGTCGGCGACGAGCGTCGCGCCTTCTTTGACGCCGGCATCGATGTAGCCGCGGACCTTGTCGCGGTGCGCGCCGTTGATCAGCGGGCCCATCTCGGAGCCGGCCTCGAAGCCGTCGCCGACGCGCAGCTTCGCCATGCGCTCTTGCAGCAGCGGCACGAGCTTGTCGGCGGCGTTGCCGACGCCGACGAGCATCGAGATCGCCATGCAGCGCTCGCCCGCCGAGCCGAAGCCGGCCGAGATCGCGGCATCGGCGGCGAGCTCCATGTCGGCGTCGGGCAGCACGATCATGTGGTTCTTCGCGCCACCCAATGCCTGAACGCGCTTGCCGTGCTTGGTGCCGGTTTCGTAGATGTACTGCGCGATCGGCGTCGAGCCGACGAACGAGATCGCGGCGATCTTCGGGTGCTCGAGCAAGCGATCGACCGCGACCTTGTCGCCGTGCACGACGTTGAACACGCCGGGCGGCAGGCCCGCATCGGCGAGCAGCTGCGCCATCAAGTTCGCCGCCGACGGATCGCGCTCGCTCGGCTTGAGCACGAACGTGTTGCCGCACGCGATCGCGATCGGGAACATCCACAGCGGCACCATCGCCGGGAAGTTGAACGGCGTGATGCCGGCGACGACGCCGAGCGGCTGGCGGATCGAATACGTGTCGACCTCGGTCGAGACGTTCTCGCTGTACTCGCCCTTCGCGAGATCGGCGATGCCGCACGCGAACTCGATCACTTCGAGGCCGCGCGCGACTTCACCCATCGCATCGGCGGTGACTTTGCCGTGCTCGAGCGTGAGCAACTTCGCGAGCTCGCTCTGGTGCTTGTCGACGAGCTGGCGGAACGCGAACATGACCTTCGTGCGCTTCGTGATCGAAGCGCTGCGCCACGACTGCGCGGCCTGCCACGCCGACTCGACCGCTTCGTCGACCTGCGCCGGCGACGCGAACGCCACGCGGGCCTGCACCTCGCCGGTCGCCGGGTTGAACACGTCACCGGTGCGCTCCGGCGCGCGCTCCAGAAGCTTGCCGTCGATCCAGTGGTTGATCGTCTTCATACGCGGCTAGGGCTATCACCGGTGAATCGAATTGTCACTTACAGCTTCAGCTTGAGCCCGGCGACCGCATCGACGCCGAGCTCCGGCAAGATGTTCGTGAACGTCGCGACGGCGCCGCCCTCGACGAACAGCTGCATGTGCTCGCCCATGTTGGTCGCGAGGCCGAGCGCGCCGGTGATCCCGACGACGTCGGTCGCGTACTGGGAATTGTTCGCGCCGACCGGCACCGCGAGCGCGGCGCGCGCGCCGGTGTAGACGTCGAACGCCTGGTTGATGTGAGCCGACGCGATGAACGCGAGCGAGGCGTCGAGCGAATGGCCGTAGTTGTCGCCTTCGGGATCGATGTTGCCGGAGAGCGCGGCGTGCTCCGAGCCGCCGAGCCCGGCGACGAGCGCGTAGTGCTCGCCGTATGACTGCTTCCACTCGACGAGCGCGCTGCGCGAACGAATGTTGTACGTCGCGGTCGGCACGTTGCCGTCGAGGCACTGGTCGCCGTTGCAATCCTGCCGGCTCGGATCGACCTCGACCTGGCTCGCCTCGATGCCGACCTCTTGATGGTCGCCGATGCCGACGCGCACCCGGCCGCCGAAGCCACCGCCGTCACCGTCGAACGTGGCAGCGCCGCCACCGACCGCCGTCGCGCTCACATGACCGGCGTCCAGCGTCGGCGCCGTCTCGGCGAAATACGACGCCGGTAACCGAGCTTGGGCAGCGCAACCAGCCAGCGTAACAACCAGGATCAACACCAGTTTTCGCATCTGGTCCGACCATTAAGCACGCGCCGCGCCAAACCATCGGACGCGCACTTACGCCGGAACCTGCCGCGGTTTTCACCGCGTCGTCGACAGGCCTCGAACAGGCGTTGAACACGGTTGGTCACAGCGTGATGCGGAAGCCGGCGACGCCTTCGACGCCGAGGTTCGGCCACCACGCGTCTTCGCCTTCGAACATCAAACGCGGACCGCCTTCGATGTAGCCGTGCAGCGATTTCGCGAACGAGTGGTCGAGTCCCAGCGCCGCGTTCGCGCCGACGACGTTGCTCGCATCGTTCGAGCGCGCACCGTACGGCACCGCGAGCGCGATCCGGCCGCCGAGGTACACGTCGGTCGCGTCCGAGAGAGGATGCGACCACACGAGGCCGACCGCGCCGTCGATCGAATGACCGAAGTAATCGTTCACGGGGTTGCTGGTCAGCGCGTCGTGCTTGCCGATGCCGCCATTGACGATCAGCGCGAGGTGCGGCGAGAGGCCGAGCTTCCACGACGCGATCGCGGTGTACGCCGCGATCGTCTCGTTCGTGTTCTCGGAGCTATCG
>DASXEF010000223.1:0-8632 GCA_036490255.1 Kofleriaceae bacterium | reverse complement strand
CGGGGTAGTAGTCGGCGCGGCGGTGAATGCCGCGGATGTTGACCGCGACGATCGTGCCCTTCGCGAAGTGATGGCCGCCGAGCTCGACGTCGCGCGCGCACTCGCGGCCCGTCATGTACGCCGGCGGGTGCATGCGCATCGCTTCTTCGACGACCGCGAGGTTGTAGGGCAGGGCCATGAGATCCGCGATCGTGATCCGGCGCTTGCCGAGCTTGTCGATCTCGGCCTGCAGCGTGGCGAGCACCGCCGGATTGCGCGCGAGCTCGTACCACGTCCACGTCAGCGCGTTC
This sequence comes from Kofleriaceae bacterium, assembly GCA_036490255.1. Lineage (GTDB taxonomy): Bacteria > Myxococcota_A > Polyangia > Haliangiales > Haliangiaceae > JABFXX01. The sequence goes on along the minus strand of DASXEF010000223.1, from coordinate 8,342 downwards.
GCAGTGGTCTCGTGACCAGCGAGCAAGAGCGTCATGACCTCGTCGCGGACCTGGCGATCGGAGAGCCCGGTGCCGTCGTCTTCGTCGCGCGCGAGCAAGAGGATCGACAGCACGTCGCCCTTGTCGGTGCCGCGCGCGCGGCCTTCGGCGATCAACCGATACACGACGGAGTCGAGCATCTTGACCGCGCGCCGCATCTTGAGATGGCGCGGCAGCGGCCACTCGGGTCCGAGCCGGATCGGCGACTGCAAGCTCTCTTCGTGCGACTCCATGCCGAGGTCGAGCCCGCGCGAGACGACCGGCGCGTCGCGGCGCACGTCGGCGCCGAACATCGTGCGGCCGGCGATCGCGAGCGTCATCTGCATCATCTCGTGCGACAGATCGATGCGCTCGCCGGTCGTCCAGCGCTCGGCCTGAGCCACGGTCTCTTCGACCATGACCTCGCCGTACGCGTCGAGCCGCTTCGGCGCGAACGCCGGCGCGAGCAGCTTGCGATGCTTCTTGTGCGGCTCGCCTTCGGCGGTGAGCAGACCTTCGCCGAGCAGCGGCTTCAAGAATTGCAGGCCGGCGCTCTTCAAGAACGCGCCGGCCTGATCGACGAGCACCTCGTGCGCCATCTCGGCGTCGGTGATGATGTAGACCGACAGGTGCGCGAGCTGGACGCGCGCGATCGGCCCGGTGGCCGCCGCGAGGTCCTGCAGCGCGAGCCGATCGTTGCGGAATTGCATCAAGTTCCCGAGCAGCGGTAAGCCGCCTCGGACGGGTGGAATCGCGGTGACAGCCATCGCTTGCTAAAATGCGAGCGATTGCTCACATTGTCTACTCGCGTTCCGAATCACGCGGGAGCTCGCCAGCATGACGCGCCAAGTCCGGACCACACCTCGAAAACAGCCGCGCCAGGCGCGCAGCAAGGAAACGGTCGCGACGATTTTGGCCGCGACGAGTCGCGTTCTCAAGAAGCGCGGCTACGACGGCCTCACCACGAACGCGGTCGCCGATGCGGCCGGCGTGTCGATCGGATCGCTGTATCAATATTTTCCGAACAAGGAAGCGCTCGTCGCCGGCCTCATCGAGCACCACATCGAGACCGTCAATCGCGCGATCCTCACCGAGCTCACGCGCGTCGCGACGTTGCCGATGGCGCAGGCGGCGCGCGCGGTGATCGAGCTGACGATCACGGCGCACGCGGTCGATCCCGGCTTGCACGCGGTGCTCACCGAGCAGGTGCCGCGGATCGGCAGGCTCGCGAAGCTGCGCCAGCTCGACGAGGTCGTCCATCGCATGGTCGCCGGCTTGCTCGCGCATCGCAAAGCCGAGCTCGCGATCCGCGACGTCGAGCTTGCCGCGTTCGTGCTGGTTTCTGCCATCGAGGCGATCGTCCACCGCGCGGCGCTGCTGTATCCCGAGCGCTTGCGCGATCCTCGCCTCGTCGACGAGGCGACGCTGATCGTCACGCGCTACCTCGGCGTTGCTGAAAATTAAGCCGCCTGTACGCGCCTGCGCGAGCGAGCGAGTATGGTTTCCAGCATGAAGCGCCTCTATGTGGTCGCCGCGTTTGCGCTCGCTCCGCTTGCCGCGTGTCCGCCGCAACAAGCGCCGCAGCCGCCGCAGCCGCAGATCCAAGGCGCCGGCTGCCCGGCCGCGAGCGGCGTGTATCTCGCGTCGTACGCGTCGCAAGATGCGGGCAAGGGCCGCACCGGTTGGGTGATGCCGCTGCACGCGAAGGCCGACGCGGGTTCCGACGCGCCCGACTATCAAGCGATCGACGATGCGACCGCGACCGCCGCCGGCGTCCCCGCATCGCCGACCGGAAACTTGTGGCTCGTCACCGGCAACGCGCCGCCGTGCATGCTCAAGGTCGGCGGTCACTATCAAGCGCGCATCGAGACCAGCCTGACGTACGGCGTCGAGATCGACGGCTGCCCGGCGCCGACCGATCCGCAAGACGGCACCGGCATCGTGCTGCTGTCGCAAGACACGCCGAGCTCGTGCACGTTTCAGGCGCCGCAACCGGTCGCCGGTCGGCTCGGCCAGATGACCGGACCGAAAGCGTGGCAGAAGCCCGAAGCCGGCAAGGACACGCCGATCCCGCCGGAGCTCGCGCCGCTCGTGCCGCAGCACGAGTGCGCCGCGCCGGGGTGCGAGCAGCTGTGGGCGGTCGGCGAGGTCCGCGTCGACAGCAAGCCGGTCGTGTGGGCCGCCGCGGTCAACTGGCTCACCGTCGGCGATCCGGCAAACGTGTGCGACTGGAAAGCCGAGCGCTGGAGCGGCTTCTTCGTGCCCGGCGCCGACGGCGCACCGCAAAAAGTCACCGAAGGGCTCACGCATCCGCTCGCGCTGTCGGCGGTGCTCGTCGATCACAGCGGCGCGCGCGTGATCCTCGCCGAAGGTCCGGGCGAGTACGCGACCTACGACATCACGCCGCCGGGCGGTGCCAAGCTCGGCCAGCTCGTGACGTGGATGGCCGCACCCGACGACGAGTGGGCCGCGATCGATCATCTCGGCCCGACATGCGAGCCGGACGCGAAGCCACAATCGCCGTATCCCTGAGTGACTCGCTGACACGATTGCGCGTCGGCCGCGCGAGCGTTCGCGTAGTTATCGCTTGGCGCGCCGCTTGGAATGCGGGGCGACATGCTCCGCTCGTTACTGTTCGCGTCGCTGCTCGTGTCGTCGATCGCATCGGCCGATCCCGAGCCGATATCGGAAGGCGTGCTCTATCACTGCGAGAAGCCGGTCGCCAAAGTCGCCGTCTCGTTCAAGCCCGAGACCGATCTCAAGGAGCTCGTGTCGTGGGCGATGGGGTTCACGTGCAGGAACTTCATGTTCGATCCGAGCTACGTGCAGCGCGGCAAGAAGATCAACGTCGTCACGCCCGAGGAGATGACGCCGGCGCAGGCGTACGACCTGTTTCTCACCGCGCTCTCGACGATGGGCTACACGGTGATCGCGCAGGGCAACGTGATGCGGATCGTCGAGAGCGCGACCGCGCGCGCCGAGACGCTGCCGATGTATTCGGGCGCGCAGCCGAGCGAGCAGCTCGTGCGCTACTTGCTGCAACCGAGCCACGTCCAGCCGCAGCTGCTCGCGACCGCGCTCGCCGCGATGAAGTCGTCGGCCGGCGACATCCAGGTCATCGGGGCGCTGCTGCTCGTCACCGATACGGCCGCGCACGTGCGCGACATGCTCGACCTCGTCAAGCAGATCGATCAAGCCGGCGGCGAGAGCGGCGTCTACGCGATCCCGGTGCTGCACGCCGACGCGACGAACCTCGCGAAGGAGATCGATCTGCTGTCCATGACGACGGCGGCGGCGCCAACGACGCCGAATGCGCCACAGGCGGCGAACACCAGCGTGCCGCCGACGAAGATCGTCGTCGATACGCGCACGAACACGCTGCTGGTCGCCTCGACAAAAGCCGGCTACGAGCGCGTCGCCGCGATCGTCCACACGATCGATCTGCCGACCGAGCTCGAGACCGGCGGCCAGATGCACGTGTATCAGCTCAAGGCCGCGATCGCCGACGAGGTCGCGAAGACGCTCGAAGCGGCGATCTCCGGCAAGGCGCAGCCGAGCGCGACGCCGGGCGCCGGCGCGAGCAAGCCGGGCGCGACCGGAGTCGTGCAACCCGCGACGGCGGCGTCGTCGTCGCCGTCGCCGTCGTCGGTCGACTCGCTGGCGCTCGAAGGTCCCGCGCACGTGATCGCCGATCAGGCGACGAACAAGCTGATCGTGATGTCGACCGGCCACGACTTCATCGCGCTCCGCCACATCATCGACGAGCTCGACGAGCCGCGCCGCGAGGTCTACATCGAAGCGGTGATCGTGGATCTCGGCACCGACGATACGTCGGCGCTCGGCCTCAGCGCGCACGGCACGAGCCCGACCGGCGGCAACAGCACGACCGGACCGACCGGCGTCGCGATCGGCGGCGTGCAGACCGGCGCGCCGTCGTCGCTCGACCCGGCGTCGCTCGCGAGCAGCACGATCCCACTCGGGCTCGTCGCGGGCGTGCTCGGCAACGCGATCACGGCGGCCGGCGCGACGCAGCTGCTCGGCACGAGCCTGCCGTCGTACGGCGTGCTGTTTCAGGCGGTCGCGCAGCTCGATCACGAGAGCCTGATCTCGGCGCCGAGCATCATCGCGCTCGACAACGAGAACGCGCACTACTCGGTCGGCGAGACCGTGCCGATCATCAAGGGCACGATCCCGGTGTCGGCGACGAACCCGACCGGCGTCACGACGACGAACGTCGAAGACATGGATCTCACGCTCGACTTCGATATCAAGCCGCACATCTCCGAAGGCGACGACATCATGCTCGAGGTCAAGCACACGCAGAAGACCGAGGAGCCGGGCTCGTCGAGCGCGACGCTCGGGCCGTCGTGGTCGACGCGCACGATCGAGACCCGGCTCGTCGCACACGACGAGCAGACCGTGATGCTCACCGGCTTGACGCAGATCAAGCAGAGCTACATCAAGACGCGCGTGCCGCTGCTCGGCGACTTGCCGATCCTCGGCGCGCTATTTTCGTACACGACGCGCGAGAAGAAGAAGTCGAACCTCGTCATCTTGTTGACGCCGTACATCATCCGCAATCGGCTCGACATCGATATGATCCGCGAGCGCCACAAGCGCCAACAAGACGAGTTCATCGGCTCGCTCAAGGATCTCGATACGAGCGTGTTCCAAACCAACATCGACTACCGCAAGAAGCGCGGCCTGCTCGAAGAGATCAACCGATCGGTGGAGTCAGTCGACGAGGAGATCGCGGCACGCGCGGCACTGGTCAAGGCACCGAGCGTGGTGACCGGCCCCGTCCGTACCGCGGATTAACCACCCGCGGGCGGGAGGAGCGAAGCGCAGCCCGCGGGATTAAGTTGACGTGACGCAGTTGCAACCGAGTCGCATGTGACGCAGGCTCGGCTGCGGTGTTTCGCTACGTAGTTGTTCTCGCGTTGGTCGCGCCCGCGACGAGCGCGTATGCATCGGTCGACGCGGTTGTCGCGGGCATCGTCGACGACGCGCTGCTGCACCCGCTCAAAGGCGCGACCGTCGTGCTGCACGACTCGGCGGGCAACACGGTCGCGCGCCAGGTCACCCGCGCGGACGGCAAGTTCAGCTTCTCGGGCATCCCGTTCGGAGACTACACCGTCGAGGCGACCGCGCCAGGCCTCGTCGGCGACCACCAGCACCTGCAGATCAGCTCGTCGCAGATCGCGTCGATCGAGCTGACGCTCGTGCAGGGCGAAGAGATCATCCAGATCGATGAAGACTGGTCGGTACCGCCGCCGCAACCGGTGACCGGCAGCGTCGCGACCGTGACGCGTCAGCAGCTCAACGAAAATCCCGGCGGCGACGATCGGCCGATCACCGACGTGGTCGCGACGCAGCCCGGCTTCGTCGCCGATTCGCTCGGCAACATCTACGCGCGCGGCAACCACGCCAACATCCAGTATCAAGTCGACGGCATTCCCGTCCCCGATTCGGTCGGCAGCTTGTTCGCGGCGTCGATCCCGGTGCGCTTGATCAACGGGCTCGAGATCTACACCGGCGGCATGCCGGCCGAGTTCGGCGAGCGACTCGGCGCCGTCGTCAATTTGACGACGCGCGCGGCCGGCGACACGCCGACCGGCAACGTGCAGGTGCGCTACGGTTCGTTCGATACGATCGAGCCGGGCGCGACGTACGCGACGAAGCTCGGCAGCACCGCCGGCATCTTCGCGGGCGGCAGCTTCGACTACTCGCAGCGCGCGCTGGATCCGCCGTCGATCTATCCGATCCTGCACGACACCGGTTACACCGGTCGCGCGTTCACGCGCATCGACTGGGCGCCGTGCGACGTCAACCGCTACGAGCTGTTCGCGACGTACGGCCACAACAAGTTCGACATTCCGATCGATCCGTCGATCGAGCCGCTGACGATGCCGGGCGAGACCCGGCCGCCCGATCAATACGGCAACGATTCGCCCAGCTTCACGCCGCACGATACCAATGCGACCGAGACCGAGGACGAGCTGTTCGTCGCCGCGAGCTGGACGCATCGCTTCGACACCGGCCAGCTGATGATCGCGCCGCTCTACAAGCTGTCGCGCGGCGTGTTGTTCGCCGACGCCGAGCACGCGCTCGGGCCGCTCTCGGATCCCGGCGCGACGACCAGCGATGTCACGCGCGTCGCGCAGCACGCCGGCGCGGTCGCGCAGTATTCGGCGCAATCGGGCTCGCACCTGATGAAGGCGGGCGTGCAGACCGACTTCATGCACGGCACGACCGACTTCACGTCGTACGCGCGTGCCGACGACGGCGGCGTCGATCCGACGATGACCCAATCGGGCAACGATCGGCTCGATGCGCTGACCAGCGGCGCATACGTGCAAGATCACGCGGTCGCCGGCAAGCTGTCGATCGACGCCGGCCTCCGGCTCGACGAGTTTCACGTGATGCTCGCCGACGGCACGACGAACGACACGGCCGGCGCGAGCCCGCGGCTCGGCGCGAGCTACGCGTTCACGAAGGACACCGTGCTGCACGCGTTCGGCGGCGTGAACTGGCAGCCGCCGTCGCCGCTCGATGCCGCCGATGCCGCGCGCGCGCTCGGCGTCGTGCCCGCCGACCAGCAGGTCACGTACGATCTCAAGCCCGAGACCGATCTGTCGACCGAGCTCGGCCTGTCGTCGCGCATCATCAAGCCGCTGCGCGCCGCCGTCACCGGCTACGCGCGCTACGCGTACAACCAGCTCGACGACACCGCGATCGGATCGACGAGCCTGTTGTCGAACTACAACTTCCGCCGCGGTCGTGCCGCGGGCGTCGAAGCGAGCCTGGATCTGCGCGTCGGGCCGTGGCTGTCGGCGTTCGCGAACGGCTCGCTCAGCATGGCGGAAGGCCAAGGCATCTCGAGCGCGAAGTTCTTGTTCACGCCGCAAGAGCTCGCCGAGACGAGCTGGCAGACGCTCGATCACTCGCAGACGTGGACCGCGAACGGCGGCGTGACGGTGCGCGACGGTCGCTACACGCTGACCGGCCTCCTGCAGTACGGCTCGGGGTTGCGTACCGGCGCCGACAACGACCAGCACGTGCCCGGCCACGTCGTCGGCGACATCACCGCCGCGTACCAGTTCGCACCGCGCGCGTACCCGATTCGCGTCGCGATCGACATCATCAACGTCGCCGACGAGCGCTACGCGTACCGCATCGCGAACGGCTTCGTCGGCAGCTCGTACGGCCAGCCGCGATCGGTGTTCCTCACGTTGTCGTTGCCGCTCGCACCCGAGCCGCACCACACCGGCGAATAACTCGCATCAGTCCGCGGTTTCCACGACGGCGCACGGCTTTTCTCGTCGGCGATCCGGTGCGTAAATGGACGGGTGGGAGCTGCGCTGATCGCGCGGGTAGGGCCGTTGACGTGTGCGATTCCGATCGAGCACGTCATCGAGACGATGCGCCCGCTGCCCGTCGAGCCGATCGGCGCCATGCCGGGGTATGTCTCGGGACTCGCGATCGTTCGCGGCGAGCCGACGCTCGCGATCGATCTGGCAACATTGCTCGGCGTCGAGCGCGGCACGGTGACCCGCTTCGTCGTGGTGCGCGCCGGCGGCACGCGTCGCGCGGCGCTCGCGGTCGACGCGGTGATCGACGTGCGCGACGTCTCCGCGCACGCGCCGTTGCCGCCGCTGATTCGCGCCGAGTCGATCCGCGAGATCGCGGCCACCGATCGCGAGCTCGTCGTCGTGCTCGAAGCGGCGCGCGCGATCTCGCCCGAGGTCTGGAGCGCGCTATGACCGCGATGTCGAGCGCCGAGCTCGCGCGCGTCGCGCAGACGATCGAGCACGTGCTCGGCCTGCGCGTCGACGAGCGGCTCGACGCGATCGCCGGCGTGGTCGCACGGCGCGCCGCGCAGCTGCACGAGCCGACCACGGCGTATCTGCGCCGGCTCGACGGTGGCGATGCCGCCGAGCTCGGCGCGCTCGCGAACGAAGTCTCGGTCGGCGAGACGTATTTCTTTCGCCACGCCGAGCAGTGCGCCGCGTACACCTCGATCGTCGCGCCCGGCATGCGCGTGCTATCGGCCGGCTGCTCGACCGGCGAGGAGCCGTACACGCTCGCGATGATCGCGCGCGACCGCAACGTCGCAGTGAGCGTGCACGCGTTCGATTGGAGCTCCGATGCGCTCGCCCGCGCGAGCGCGGCTCGGTACTCGCGCTGGTCGATGCGCGCGCTGCCGCCGGAGCTCGAAAAATATTTCGGCCCACCCGAGCGCGGCACGTGCGAGCTCGTGCCGGCGATCAAGCACGCGGTCACGCTGTTTCGCGCGAGCTTGCACAGCGACGACGCGTGGGTGA
>DASXEF010000204.1:0-16287 GCA_036490255.1 Kofleriaceae bacterium | reverse complement strand
GAAGCCGTTCGTGCCGGGCTACGAGGTCAGCGGCAAGATCGCCCAGATCGGCAAGACCGTCACCGGGTTCGCGATCGGCGATCCGGTGATCGCCGGCTGCTACTTCGGCGGCTACGCGTCGACGATCACCGTACCGGCGCGCCAGGTGTTCAAGCTGCCGACCGGCACCGATCTCGAGGCCGGCGCTGCCCTACCCGTCAACTACTTCACCGCGCAGCTGTGCTTGTTCGAGATGGCGCGCATCCGCAAAGGCGATCGCATCCTCGTCGAGCCCGCGACCGGTGGAGTCGGCGTGCTCGCGATCCAGATGGCGCGCCACGTCGGCGCCGAAGTGACCGGCCTGACGACGAGCCCGCACAAGAAGGCGTTCATCGAGCAGCTCGGCGCGACCGCTTTCACGGTCGACGAATTTCACGCCGACGCGACGCTGCGCGGCTACGACCTCGTGATCAACAGCTCCGGCGGCGCCGCGATCACGTGGCAACGCGAGCGACTCGGCATGACCGGCCGCATCATCTGCCTCGGCATGTCGTCGATGACGAAAGATGGCAAGCGCAGCTATCTCAAGATCGCGAGCGCGCTGTGGCACACGCCGCGGATCTCGGTGCTCAAGCTGTTCGACGCGAACACCGGCGTCTATGCGCTCAACGCGCTGCACGTCCTGCGCGATCCGGTCTGGATCGAGCGGCTTACTTCGTCACTTTCGCAAGTGAACGCGATGAAGCTCGCGCCGCACGTCGGCAAGGTGTTCCCGGCGACCGACGTCGCCGCCGCACACGCGTTTCTCGAGACCAAGCAAGCGACCGGCAAGGTCCTGCTCAAGTGGAGCTAAGAGCAAACGACGACGGCGTTGCCGACGAACTCCCACCGGCCGCCGCGTAGCTCGTAGATCTGCGAGGCGCTGCAACAACACATCTTGATCGCGCCCGGCTGCGGCACCGCGACGAAGTCGGTCCCGATCTCGACGATCGCGCACGTCGGGTCGGCGTCGATCGCGCGCACATCAACGTAGTAGACGTCGCTGCCGACGCGGGCCGGCTCCGCGGCGAGCTCCGCGCGCGTCTTGCCGACGAATCCCGGCGGCAGTGCGGCAGCGCCGAGATGGCGATGGCGCTCGAGATCCGTGCGCACGAGCCGGATGTCGTGCGCCAGCTCGCCGTCGGGCACCGTCTTCGGATCCGCGGCATAACGTTCGAGCACGCGACGCGCGATCGCGTCGAGCTCGGCCTGCGACGTGGTGTGGCCTTCGATGATCGCGCCCGGCGGCGAGCTCGGGCACGCCGCCGGTGGACGACGCGTACGGCGCTGTTCGAGCTCGCCGTGATCGAACCGGAGGTCGCGCTGCGTGACCTGGTTCGCCGCGAGCGACATCCAGCCGCCGGGGTCGGCCTCGAGATGCACGTACGCGCTGCCCGCCGCGAGCTCGACGTGAAATCGGCCATGCTCGTCGGAGTACGCGTCGTCCGACGCCGCGCTGCCCTCGGCTTCGACCAGGATGCCGGCGATCGGCTCGCCGGTCACCGAATCGAGCACGCGGCCCTCGAGCGCGGTCGCCGTCGCCGGCACGATCGGAGGCGTGTTGTGCAGCGCGGGCGGCGGTGGCGGCGACGCACAGCTCGCGACGATCGCGAGCGCGACGCGCTTCATTGAATCACGGGCGCGGTCGTCGTCACGGCCGCGCCGTACCAGCCTTCGAAGTTCTCCGAGACCAGCGTCGCAGCGCCGGTCGTCGGATCGATCGTGATGAACGCGCCGTCGTCGGTGAAGCCGAAGACTTTGTTCTTCCAGAACGCGAGGCCCCAGATCGAGCCGTAGCCGGTGTTGCCGATCGCGGTCGCCGCGAACGTGCCGGTCGCGAGCGTCGCGAGCGTGTCGCCGCCGTCGCCCGGCACGGTCTGCACGATGCCGAAGCCATCGACCGCGACGAGGTCGCCGCTCGACGAGAAGCCGTTGCCCATGTCGCCGATCTGCGTCGCCGATCCGGTCATCGGATCGATCTCGAACACGGCGCCGTCGGTGTTGCGCGTGCCGACGAGCACGTCGTCGCCGGTCTGGTTGACGTACGTCGCAGGCACGTACGACAGCCCGTTGAACATGCCCTGCAGCGAGCCCGACAGCAGCGTCGTCTGCGCGGTGCCGGTATCGACCTTGTAGACCTTGTCGAACGACACGCCGACCATGTTGCCGTCCTTGTCGATCGCGATGTCGGTCATCGTGTCGGTCGAGTTGTTCGGCCACTTGAAGTCGCCGATCTCCGAGATCGCGAGCGAGTCGGGATCGACGCGATACAGCGTCGACTCGGTGTGCGCGTAGACGTAGACGATGCCGGCATTCGAGCCCGAGCCCGTGTTCGAGCCCGACCCCGACGCTCCGGCATCGGTGCCGCCGCTGTCGTCGCCGCCGGGCGAATTGCGATTCCCCGGCCCGCACGCGAACGCAGCGATCGCGATCATCGACGCGGCCCTCTTCATCGCGCGCGACGTTACAACACGCGACCGAGCGAATCGAGCGCGATCGCGTCGTCGCCGTCGCGCGTCACCCACGCGATCGGCATCGCCGGCGACATCTGCGCGCCGAGCACGCCGGCGCGCGTCACCGCGATCACGCCCGCAGTCGCGGCCGTGACATCGCGCAGCTCGGTGAACGCGTCGGCGAGCGCCGCATCGAGCGCGTGACCGGCCGCGATCCGCGCCGCGATGCCCCGCGCCAGCGCGACGCGCAAGATCGCCTCGCCGTCGCCGGTCGCCGACACCGCGCATGTCTTGTCGGCCCACGTGCCCGCGCCGGGAATCGGCGAATCGCCGACGCGCCCGCTGCGCTTGCCGGTGATCCCACCGGTCGACGTCGCCGCCGCGAAGTCGCCGCGTGCGTCGCGCGCACACGCGCCGACCGTGCCCTTCGCCTGCAGGCGCGCGCGCGAACGTTCGGTGATCAGCGAGCCGGCCGGTGCCGGCGCGATGCCGACCTCGGCGGCGAATCGCCATGCCGCCGCGCCGACGAGCAGCACGTGCTCGCCGGCGTCGAGGACCGCGCGTGCGAGCGCGATCGCGCAGCCCAGGTCCGGCACGGCGCCGACCGCGCCGACGCGCCGCGACGCGCCGTCCATCACCGCGGCGTCGGTCTCGACGGTGCCGTCGCGCGTCAGCGCCGAGCCGGTCCCGGCGTTGAACTCGGGATCGTCCTCGAGCACGCGCACCGCGGCGACGACCGCGTCGAGCGCGCTGCCCCCGGCGATCAGGATCGCATCGCCCGTCGCGGCCGCGCGGCGCACGCCGTCGAGTGCACGTGCATGGCGATCGGTCGCCCACTCGCCCGCACCGCCGTGCACGATGATCGCGGTCATAGATCGGAGCCCGCGTTGACGATCGCCTGCGCCGTGATCCGCGCGAGCTCCGGCAGATATTCGGGATCGCGATCGAGCGCGCTGCCGTCGAGCGCCGCGCTCGCGATCGCCGGCGTGAACCGCGGCACCGCGCCGGTGCGATCGACGAGGATGCGCGCGGTCGGCACAACCGCGCGCGTGTCGACCGCGATCACGGATGCGAACACGACATCGCCGGCCGCGCCGCGCAGCAGCGACGTCGCGAGCACGAAGCGGCCGTCGCGCGACCACACCGGGCCGCTCTCGTCGGTGAGTGGCAGATCGACGAGCACGCGCGGCTCGCCGCCGGCGCGCGGCATCACGAACAGATCGCCGTCGCGCAGCGTGCGATGCGAGACCAGCCGCGCGAACGCGATCTGCGTGCCGTCGGGCGAGAACGCCGGCGCGGCATCGAGCGGACCATCCGTGAGCTTCGTGATCGCACCGTCCGGCGCGCGCGCTTCGAGGTGACTCTCGACCGCGCCGTCGCTGCCGGTCGTCAACGCCGCGTAGACGATCGTGCCGTCGGCGGCGACGCTCGGCGTGACGTCGTGCGCCGGCGAGCTGGTCAGCTGGATCGGCGCGCCGCGCGCGCGACCGTGCGCGATCGGCAGCTCGTAGAGATCGTATTGCGCGCCGCTGCCGGTCGATGCGAACACGACGGCCGAGCCGTCGCGCGTCCACGTCGGGTTGGTCTCGACTCCGGGCGCGTGCGTCAGCGGCTCGGCGATCGCCTCGGGTGCGAGTGGCGCGATCCACAGCTGCGTCTCGTGCAGGCCGCGCGCGAACACGAGCCATTTGCCGTCGGGCGAGATCGCGGGATTGGTATCGCGGCCGAGCTCGCGCGTCGGCTGCACCAGCTCGAGCATGCGATCGCCCGCTTCGTCGATCGCGATCAGATGCACGCCGTGCGTGCCGCGCTCGGCGACGACGATCGCGATGCGATCGGGCTCGCGCGGCAACTCCGCCGGCGCGCGAGCGCACGCGGCGATCATGAAAACAAGCAGCGCCCGCAGGCGCCGAGCTTACTTCTTGTCGGTGGCAGCGGGTGCAGGCGCCGGCGTCGGTGCCGCGGTGTCGTGATTCTTCTTGGTCAAGTTGGACATGTTCATGTCCTTCGTGACGTCACGTGAATCGGGAGCGACGCCCGCGTAGATGCCGAGCACGGCGACGAGCACGATGAGCCCGGAAATGATGCCGAACGTCATCGCCTTTTTCGACGATTCCGACGCGTGTTGCTCGTACACGACGAAGGTCTGCTCTTGGTCGCGCGGCCAGGACGAGAAATCCATGTAACTCATCAGATCCTCCGGTCGGATCGAACGTACGGTGATTTGGTGGCGCCTGCAATCACTACGGTTGACGGGTGTCTAGAGACAGCAGCCGACGTATGACAGCACGTGCCGCCTTCGGTTCCGGAATTCTTTGCGCCGTAATTTCGCCTGCTTGCACCACACGAGGCGACGCGCAGCCGATCTCGGCGGCGCCGACCGCGGCACCCGCGCCGATCGCCGCGCCCGAAAGCTGCCTCGGCATCGCCGACAACGGCGTGTTCTCGGATCTCGACGAGCAAGTCCAGCTCGCGCTGCCCGCCAACCTCGATCCTAGCCGGGTCAGCGCGCGCGTCGATCGCGCCCACGGCGTGCTCGTGCTGTCGATCGATCAGTTCCCGCGCAAGGTCTATCCGCTCGGCGGCTCCGCGAGCTTGACGGTCGGCGGCGAGACACTCGCGCTGCGCCCCGGCGATCGCGACGAGCTCGCGCCGCTGCTGCGCCACCTCGACGCCGGTCCAGCGCGCCACGATCGCGACGGCGACGGCATCCCCGATCCGCTCGACGTGCTGATCGGCGCGAAGAAGCTCGTGATCAACGCCGACCACTACACGCCGGCCGCCGAGGACTACATCTCGATGAGCTATCCCGGCGGCGACGTGCCGCGCACGATCGGCGTGTGCACCGATGTCGTCGTGCGTGCCGTTCGCAACGCCGGCATCGATCTGCAGAAAGAGCTGCACGACGACATCCAGCGCGCGCGCGGCAACTACCCGATGGTCAAAGGCCACGGCGATCCGAGCATCGATCAGCGCCGCGTCGGCACGTTGTTGCCCTACTTCAAGCGCCACTGGGAGTCGCACTCGCCGCGGTTCGACGATCCGAACGATCCGCCCCGCCCGGGTGACGTCATTTTCATGGACACGTTCCCGGATCGGCCCGGCCCGGATCACATGGGGATTCTCTCGGACCGCGTCGACGATGGCGGGCTGCCGCTCGTCATCAACAACTGGACCGAGGGCACGGTCACGGCCGAAATGGATCTCGCGACGTTCGTCCCGGTGCTCTATCGGTTCCGTCTGCCGCCGTAGTGCTAACGTAGAGCGGTGACGCGTGCGCTGGTGATCGCGCTCTTCGTGCTCGGCGCGACCAGCATCGCGCGCGCCGACGACGATCCGTCGCACCCGGCCTATCGCGCCGTCGTCGATCGCGCCGAGCTCGAGCCGGCGTCGATCACCGGCATGCGGCTGCGCGTGTATCTGTCCGCGCTCGCGATCGGCGGCCAGATGCTCGATCTCACCGATCCGAAGAGCATCAAGCTCTACGTCGGCGGTGGCGAGAAGAAGTTTCCCTACGCGCTCGGCACGTATGCGGCCACGGGCAGCCCGATCGACATGGTCGTGCTCGTCCAGGTCACGTCGGACTTCACCGAGGCGCTCCCGATGATCGACGACTCGCTGGATCGCGATCTGCTCGGCAAGCTGAGCGATCGCGTGAAAGTCGGCGTCGTCGGGTTCGGCGATGCGGCGTCGGTACCGAAGCTCGTGCCCGCGAAGCAGCTGCGCGGCAAGGTCTCGCTCGCGAGCGACGGGTCGACCGGCGATCCCGCGCTGTCGGATGCGATCGATCGCGCGTTGATCGTGCTCAAGAAGATCGATCCGGACGCGCGCAAGATGATCGTCGTGATCGGCGATGGCCGCGACGCCGCCGCCGATCACGATCGCGTGACGCGCACCGCCGAGCGCGCCGCGAAAGAAGGCGTGCGCATCCACACGATCGCGTACTCGCCCGCCGACTTGCGACGGCCGCTGCTCGTGCTCGGCGAGCTCGCGAAGCGATCGCTGGGCACGTTGCGCTGGCCCGGCCAGGGCCGCAAGCCGACGAGCGACAGCTGGACCGAAGCGTTCTCGCAGCTCGCCGGCGAGATCGACAAGCAATACGTGCTGACGTTCTTCGCGCCCGCCGACGAAGACTTGGCCGGCAAGAAGCTGCACATCGTCACCGTCGGTCGCACCGAGACTTCGTCGAACGACGTCAAGATCCCAGAGCTCGCGGCCGGCGTCGCCGCGAGCGTCGCCGACCAGAGCAGCGGCGGCCATCACGTGCTGCGCTGGCTCGCGATCATCGGTGGCGTGATCGTCGGCTTGATCGTCGTGCTCGGCCTCGTCGGCTTCGCGATGACCAAACGCGGCCCGCCACGCCCGCCCGGTCAGCCGATGGCGATGCCGATGCCGATGCCGGGCAAGCTGCAGACGCTCGCGCCGGTCGCGCCCGGGCTGTTGCCGAACGGCCGGCCGATTCCGGCGCTCTTGATCACGACCGGCCCGCGCACCGGCGAGCGCATGCTGCTGCGCCACGGCTTCACGATCGGCAAGCAGCCCGGCTCGGATCTGCTGATCGAAGACGGCTACACGTCGAGCCAACACGCTCAGATCACGATGGATCCGAACGGCAGCTGTCACCTCTACGACCACAACTCCACCAACGGCACGTTCGTCAACAACCAACGCATCACCGCCGCACCGCTCGTGCACGGCACGATGATCAAGATCGGCAGCACCGAGCTGCGGTTCTTGGCACAATAGGTCGATCGGATGCCGCGGACCTCGGGAGACCTGATCATCGGCGGCCAGCGCTTCCACATCGACGCGCCGCTGATCAACTGGACGCAAGCGCCGTACTGGAACGCGTTGCTCGAGATCGGCATCAACACGGCGACCGATCCGACCGGCCAAGCGCGGTGCGTCGGCGGTGTGCCCTACGGCAAGCTGCCGCTCGGCCCGTACACCAAGCGCTACTCGATGCGGCCGCGGCTTCGCCAGTACGGCTTGAACCCGCCGTACGACGCGGTGAAAGCGTCGATCAAACAGTTCGTGATCCATCACGACGGCTGCACGTCGTCGGACATGTGCTTCTCGGTGCTGCAGAACGAGCGCGGGTTGTCGGTGCACTTCATGATCGACAACGACGGCACGATCTACCAGACGATCGATCTCGGCCTGATGGCCTATCACGCGTCGGAATGGAACATCGATTCGATCGGCGTCGAGATGTGCAACAAGGGCGACGCGCTGCAGTTCCCGAACGCGTATCCCGGCGGTCGGTTCGGCCCGAAGCGCAACGCCAAGGCGATCAAGATCAACAACCAGAAGATCCTCGCCTACGAGTACACCGCGCAACAGATCGAGTCGCTCAAGGCGCTCGGCAAGGCGTTGATGCGCCTGTTGCCGAACTTGCCCGCCGAGTTTCCGCAGGCGTCGCCCGGCAAGCAGACGTGGGACACGATCCCGAAAGACGCGTCGATGCGCTTCGCCGGCTACATCGGCCACTACCACCTGTGGAATCAGAAGTGGGATCCGGGCCCGTTCGACTTCGAGACATTCTGCCGCGAGCTGCGCGGCGCGTTTTGCTATCCGGTGTTCCCGCACGGCGACGCGCCGAAGCCCGACGCGATTCCTGCGGTGCCGAAGCAATCCGACGATCTCAAGGACGACGCCGCCGAGCTCTACAAAGCGAACGAGCAACGCGCCGACGGCGGCTTCTTTCCCGTCGGGCCATGGGGTGAAGCGCGGCTGTGGCACGGCGGCGTTCACCTCGCGGGCAAGTCCGACGGCGGCGTGTTCGCGCCGTTTCCCGGCCGGCTCGTCGCCGCGCGCATGGGCAAGAGCTCGCCGATCGGCTCGGTCAACTTCGCGCTCCTGCGCCACGACATGTCGCTCGCGACAACGCGCGTGCAGTTCTACTCGCTGTACATGCACCTCGCCGACGAGCTGCAAGCCGACAAGCCGGTCGAGTGGATGGCGAAGTCCAAGCTCTGGCAGAGCGACGGCCGGCCCGGTGCGGTCGTGTTGCTCGACGAGCCGATCGAAGCCGGCCAGAAGCTCGGGCGCATCGGCATTGCCGGTCCGGGCGATCAATCGAAGCCGCAGCTCCATCTCGAGTTCTTCTCGACCTCGGAGCTGTTCGCCGGCATGCCCGGCACGAATCCGTGGACCGTCGTCGACGGCACCGGCGGCGGTCGATTCTGCGACGCGGCGCAGATCAACGACGTGATCGATACGAACCACGACGGCATGCTGTCGAAGCAGGAGCTGCAGAGCTACTTCACGAGCGGCAGCGGCGCCGCCCTGCACTTCACGGTGCCTCTGTTCGTCTCCGAGTGGACGGCCGATCCGAGCTGGTCCGACGCGCTGCGCGTGCCGAAAGACTTCCAGAAGATGAAGCCGGCGGATATCGATCAGCTCGTCGCCGATCAGATCACGCCGGGTCTGTGGTGGGACCAGACGGTCGCGCAGCACTGCCGGCTGCCGCCCGACGCCATCGTCTATCACTATCACCCGATCGCGTTCTTGGCCTGGTTCAACCAGCAGCTGCTCGACGCCGCTGCGAGCGCCGGCCCGGTGACGATCGATCCGCGCGAGGCGCAAAAAGTGCCGAGCAACATCACCGACGACGGCGCCGACAAAGACGGCTCGTCGATGCGCTCGTCGGCCGACGTCGCCGAGGATCCGTGCAATCAGAAGCTCGTGCTCAACGACCTCGTGCAGGGCTTCGACGCGCCGGAGTGCACCAAATGAAGCTCACCCGCCGCGCCTTCGTCGCGATGCTCGGCGCCGCCGCCGCGATGCTCGGGCTGCCGAAGCCCGCACCTGCGAAGCCCGAGAAGCCGGCCGAACCGAAGCCAACTCTCTGGATCGGGCATTTCTAAGCGATCCCGTAGTTGTTGTACTGTGCGCGCATGCGCCGCTTGCTATTAGCTTTCGCGTTCGTGACTGCAGGCGTGGCATCTGCCGCGCCGAAGAAGACGCCACCGGCGCCGACCGCGCCCGCGAAAGACGCCGGCTCCGGCTCCGATGCGAGCTCGGGCAGCGCGGTCGAGCCGATCGAAGAAGCGCCGTCGGCGACCGAGATGAACGGCACCGAGGACAACCCGGATAACCCGCACGCGCTGACGACGGACGAGGCGCCGAAACCCGTCGTCGTCGTGAAGCCGACGAAGAAAGTATATCCGGTCGAGCTCGCCGCCCGGCCGATCACGCTGACGCAGAACCTGACCGAGATCGAGATCGCGCCGCACTTCCAGGTCTCGCCGTTCTTGGCGAGCGACGCGATCCACGCGCGCTACGGCATCACCGACAAGCTGCAGATCGGGATCACGTATCTCTATCTCGGCGTCTACGACCGCAACCTCGTCGACAACACGTCGTCGTCGACCGGCGCGCACGTCGGCAAGGCGTTCGGCATCGACGCGACGTACTCGTTCTTCGACTGGCTCGGCGCATCGGTCGGCGTCCCGTTCTACGTCAGCCCGTTCGCGATCTCGCTGCAGCTCGCGGCGCCGATGAAGTTCCGCATCACCGACAAGTTCTCGCTCGGTGGCCTCGACGATCTGCTCAACATCAACCTGCACAACTTCGCGCCGAGCTTCTATCAAGAGCTCGACAACGCGGTCTCCGCCGCGAACCTCGGCAACCAGACCGGCAACTCGCGCGGTCACCTGCGCGTCTCGGTCTACGGCGAGTACCAGTACACGCACCGCTTCGCGTTCTTCGGTCGGTTCGGGCTCGACGACGATTTCGGTCCTCCCGGCGGTGGCAACGTGCCCGGCGAGTCGTCGACCGGCAGCTCGGCGTTCTTCATCAAGGGCGGCTTCCTGTGGACGCCGGTCGACTACCTCGACTTCGGCGCGTCGCTCGAGTTCGACGATCTGTCGACGAGCGGCTCGTTCGGCCCGCAGCTCTACTTGGCGCTGCGAATCTGATCTAACGGCGGCAGCACGACGAACGCGCGCGCGCCGACGAGCTGGCCGTTCTGCGTGAACGTCTCGCACGTCCACTTGCCCTCGGGCTTCGGCGGCATCTTGTCGGGCGGAAACGTGCTGCGATAGACCATCGCGTCGCCGTCGCAGCTCACGCGCTCGGGCGAGATCCGTGCGACCTCGGTGCCGGCGTGAAACCACACGTGCTCGATCGGCTCTTTGAGCCCGCCCGGCTCGCGCAACAGCGATCCGCAGCGCAGGCCGTCGAGTTGATCGGCGCGCAGCTGATGCGCGCTCGACGGCAAGCACTCGTAGCTGCCGAGCGTGCCGTGACCGACCGCGGTCTCGGGCATCGAGAGCGGCGCCGGCGGAATCACCTCGCGGCCGGCCCACACCGCGAACAAGAGGCCGCCGGTCATCGCGAGCGTGAGGATCGCGCCCTGCGGCGACAGCACGCTCTTGACCGAGAACGACAGCAGCGCCACGCACGCCGGCGTCGCCGCCGCGGCGATGATGAGCCCGGCGAAGTGATCGCACTCGGCGACGAGCGGCATCAGCACGTTGAGCAACGCGAACATCGCGAGGCCGTACATCGCCGACGCGAGCCAGCGCCGCTCCATCACGAAGTGATCGAACACGAGGTCGATGGTCGAGACCACGGCACACAGCAGCAGCAACGGCGCGAGCCACCAGTTGCGCGATGCGAACGACCAGGTCGCGCTCGACGCGTAGATCGGCACGAGGAAGAAAAACATCTGCTGGTAGAACTGCTTGATGATGTAGTTCGTCGCGACGCGGATGCCTTTGCGCGCGAAGCCCTCGCCGTCGCGGCGGTTACTCGGCCCGACGACAAAGCGCAGCGCGACGAACAACAGCAGCCACGACGCGAGCAGCGCGATCATGACTTTGTCGGCGTGCGCGAGCCCGGCGCGCGCGAACAACATCGCGACGCCGCCGAACGCGAGCGCGACCGTCGAGTGCAGCCACCAGATCTTGCGCAGCAGGCTCTTCAGCCGCGACGGCGGCGGATCGGGAGTGCGCTCGTCGTCGTCGTCATCGCGATCGTCGACAGCTGCGGCCACGCACCATTCTACTGCGCCGTCGCCGCGATCGCGATCGATTGGCCACCTGCGAGCGCGGTGATCGCGTGTGTCGCGCCATCGCTCGGCACCGCCACGCAATTCGACGCGTTCGCGCTCGCCGCCGTCACGCGACCGCCGACGGTGAACGACCACTCGAGCCCGACGATGAACGCACCGTCGGTCTCGGCGGCGAAGCACGCGAGGCCTTGTTGCACGCCGAGCGGCTCGATGTAGCGCGTGCCGGTCTCGCGATCGACGATCTCGACGCTCGCGGTCGCGCTCGCGCTGCCGATCGTCGCGGTGAACGAATACGCGCCGGCCGTCGCGCCGTCGAGCTCGAGCGTCTGCCAGTCGAGCTGCGTCGCGCGATCGAGCACGAGCGTCGCGCCGAGATCGATCAGGCGCGGCCCGGACGCGCCGTAGTCGCCGTAGTACGCGACGGCGATCTCGGGCTCGCCCGCGGCGAACGCGAACGAGCTGAAGTCCTCGCCGATCCTCTCGCTCGCGCTGGCGCTGGGCACGACCGCCGCCGACAGCAGCGGCGCGGTGCCGGTCTGCAGGCCGCCGTACAACACGCCGCTCGATGGATCGACGATGTCGATGCAAGCATCACCTGCGCCGACGCCGGCGACCGTCGCAGGCTCGCTCGGTTCCGACGTCACCGCGACGATGCTCGGGCGTTCCGACTGCAGCACGTAGGCGAGCGAAAACGGCGTCCCGTCGGACGCGAGCACGCTGATCGCCGCCGAACCGCCGAGCCCGATGTCGAGCGTGCTCGTCGGTCCGAACAGATCGACCTCACCCGAGCTCGCGCCGTACCACGCGAGGTCGGGTGGCGTGAGGTCGGCGACTGCCGCGCCGGTGTCAGAGCCGTTCGGGCAACTGCTGCCCCATGGCCCGCCGAACCCGAAATCGATCGGCCCGATGTCGCACTGCGGTTGTACGCAGGCGGTCAGCATCGCGATCGCGACCAGCCCCGGCGACCGCGACATTCGCGTCGCGCTACGCGGAGGCTTTGCCGTCATGGACGGCAACGAGAGCAAGCTACGTGCCCAGCAGCTCGCGGAATCGCTCGAGGGCGAGCTCGATCTTGTCGAGCGTCGGGCCGAACGAGAATCGCAGGTGGCGGCGAAACCGCGACGCGCGCGCGCCGCGCCGCTTACCCGGATCGACGTCGAAGAACTCGCCGGGCACGCAGATGACCTTTTTCTCGAGCGCCGCGCGGAAGAACGACATGCCGTCCGAGAGCTTCTCGGGCAAGTGTTGCGCCGATGCCCACACGTAAAACGTGCCTTCGGGCGGCAGATCGATCGTGAAGCCAAGGTCGCGCAGCCCGTCGAGCAAGCGTTTGCGTTTCTTGCCGAACTCGGCCTGAATCGCACGCGTCTCCGCCATCGCCGCGTCGGGCACGAGCAGCTCGGCGGCCTTGCGCTGCAGCGGGCGCGAGCCTCCGCCGTCGAGAAACGACCCGGCCGAGACCACACCGTCGATCACGCGGCGCGGCCCGACGGTCCACGTGACGCGCCAGCCCGGATAGCGCCAGTTTTTCGTCAGACCGTCCAAGATCACGACAGGATCTTTGTCGACGTCTTCGACATAACGCGCCGCGGTCTCGATGCCGCCTTTCGCGAGCAAGTCGGGCCGCCACACGTAGTGCGAGTAAAACTCGTCGAGGATCAGCGCGCAATCGAGCTCGCGCGCGACGCCGACCCACGCCGCGAGATCGTCGCCGCCGATGACCTTGCCGGTCGGGTTCGCCGGATTGCTCGCGAGGATCGCCGACAGCCCGCGGCCCATGACCTCGCGACGCAGATCCGCGCCGGAGAACGCGTAGCCGCGCTCGGGCTCGAGCAAGATCGGGATCGGCGAGAACAACCGAAACACGCTGAGCAGCTCTTCGTACGCCGTGTAGTCGGGCAAGAAGTGGCCGAGGTTGATGTTGCCGAGCGACGCGGCGACGCGCGTGAGCGACGATCGACCGCCGCCGGAAACCGCGACGTTCTCGGCGGTGTACTTGCTCGGCATGCCGCGCCGAAACAGCTCGTTGTAGAAGCCGGCGATCGCTTCGCGCAGCTCCCAGATGCCGGCGACCGGCGCGTACTCTTGATCGCCGTCTTTGATCGGCAGCTCGGTGATCCGCGGCGGTGCGCCCGGCAACGCCTCACTCTCGGGCATGCCTTGACCGAGGTTGCACCAATCATCGGCGGTCTGCGAATAGCCGTGCTTGTTCGCCTCCGTCGTCACGTAGATGACGCCGGTGCGCGGCACGTCGCGAAACGCGGCGAAGCTCATCGCTCACGTTCATACCGCCGTCGCCGGCATCCTGCCAACTCGTGCTAGCTTGCCTCGGTGACGATTTGGGACGGTCTCGGTCAAGATCGCGTCGCCGCGCAGCTGCGCCATGCGATCGATCGCGACCGCGTGCCGCACGCGTACTTGTTTTCGGGCCCTCCGGGCGCGCCGCTCGTCGACACGGCGCTCGCGCTCGCCATGGCGCTCAACTGCACGACCGCGCCGGGCGTCGGCTGCGGTGAATGCGAGGCGTGCTCGAAGATCGTCGGTGGCTTTCACCCCGACGTGGTGACGCTCGTGCGCGAAGGCGCGGCGCAGATCGTGCCGATCGAGAGCGTGCGCAACCAGGTGATCGCGCGCATCGGCCTGCCGCCGCACGAGGCGCTGACCCGCGTGTTCATCGTCGAGGAAGCGACCGCGATGGCGCCACCGGCGGCGAACGCGCTGCTCAAGACGCTCGAAGAGCCGCCGGCGCGCACGCTGTTCGTGTTGTGCACGACCGCGCCCGAGCAGCTGTTGCCGACGATCCGCAGCCGGTGCCAGCGCGTGCGCTTCAGCGCCGGCGCGCCGCTCACCGCCGACGATCCCGAGCGCGCGACGCGCATCGCGCGGCTCGGCGAAGAGCTCGCGGAGGCCGGAGCCGATCACGATCCGACGTTGCCCGTGCGCGTCGCCGAAGGCAAAGGCGACGCCGGCCCGGTGCTCGTCGCCGCCGCGCGAGCGCTGCACGTGATCGCGCGCGATGCCGCGGCGGCCGGCGACGTCGCGACGATGCAGCGGGCGTCGCGCCGCGCGCAGATCATTCTCGGCTGGCACACCGGCGTGACGATCCACAACGCGAACGCGCAGCTCGCGATCGAAGCGGTGATCGCGCAGCTCGGCAAGGACGTCTCGCCGTGACGGACGACGGGGACGGAGACGGCGCGCCCGACGACGACGCGCCCGGCGGCGACGCGCCCGACGACGCGAACGCCCCCGAAGGCGCCAAGCGCCGTCGTCGGCGGCGGCGTCGCGGCGGTGGTGGTGGCGACGCGCAAGCACAGCCCGCGCAAGCGCAAGCGCAGGCGCCGCAGCAACCGCGCCCGCCGCAGCAACCACGCCCGCCGCAGCAGCAACGCGCGCCGCAGCAGCAACGCCCACCGCAGCAGCCTCGCCCGCCGCAGCAACAGCGCCAGCAGCAACCGCGTCGCGATCGTCCGCGGCCGGCGCCGCGTCCGGTCGATGACGACGAGGACTTCACCGCCGAGGAGCTCGCGCGCGACCCGTTGGCGTCGCGCGATCGCAACACCGCGCCGGTCGAAGCGCAGCACGCACCGGCGGCCGACGACGACGACTCGGTGCCGGCGACGAACGAAGCGTGGGGCACCGACGACGGCGCGCCTGCGCCGACGATCTCGCTCGCGGCCGATCTGCCGCCCAATCCGTCCGACGACGATCCGGATCCGACGACCGCGCCGGTCGGAGAAGCGCCGAGCGCGCGGCTTGGCGAAGACGTCGCGAGCGTGGTCGCGGCGCGGTTCGTGCCGGCCGGCCGCGTCAGCTGGTTCGATGCCGGCGATCAGCAGTTCGAGCCGGGCGAGCGCGTGATGGTCGATGCCGAGCGCGGCATGCGGCTCGCGTGGATCGCGACGGTGCCACAGCGCAAGCTCGTGCAGAGCCGCGCGCTGCGCCGCGTGGTCCGTCGCGCGACCGACGCCGATCTGCGCGGCGAAAAATCCGACGCCGATCGCGCGCACGTGCTCCGGCTCGCCAAGGACAAAGCGAGCGCGCTGCGGCTACCGCTCAAAGTGTTTCGCACCGAGCTCGGCGGCGGCAAAGTGATCGTCTATTACACGAGCGACGATCGGCTCGACCTGCGCGACTTCGTCGGCTCGCTCGCGCAGGCGACCGGGCTGCGGCCCGAGCTGCGCCAGCTCGGCGTTCGCGACGAGGCCAAAGCGGTCGGCGGGATCGGCACGTGCGGGCTCACGCTGTGCTGCACGACGTGGTTGCCCGAGTTCGCGCCGGTGTCGATCAAGATGGCCAAAGATCAGGGGCTCGTGCTGTCGCCGACGAAAGTCTCGGGTCAGTGCGGGCGGCTCAAGTGCTGCCTCGTCTACGAGCAGGCCGCGTACGCGGAGCTGCGCAAGGGCTTGCCCAAGCTCGGCAAGCGCGTGATCGGCGCGCGCGGCGAAGGCCGCATCGTCGAGGTCGACGTGCTGCGCCAACGCGTGCGCGTGTCGTATGGTCCGGGCGATACCGAGGTCGTGCTTGCGACCGAGGTCAAGCCGCTGTTTCCGTCTGGCAACCAACCGCGCGAGCGCGCCGAGCCCGACGACAGCGACGACGGCGAGACCGACGACCCGAGCGCCCAATGAGTCGAGCCCAATGAGTCGAGCCCAGTGAGTCGAGCCCAGTGAGTCGAGCACGATGAGCACGCCCTTCTACATCACGACACCGATCTATTACGTCAACGACGTCCCGCACCTCGGCCACGCGTACACCACGATCGTCGCCGATACGTTCGCGCGCTATCACCGGATG
>DASXEF010000194.1:0-6567 GCA_036490255.1 Kofleriaceae bacterium | reverse complement strand
TCGTCGGCGGCGGCGTGTCGTGCTGGGGCGCCGACGATTCGGGTCAGCTCGGCGACAACGGGACGACCGATCGCGGCATGCCGCAGCCGGTCGCGGGCCTCAGCGGCGTCACGCAGATCTCCGCGCATGCGAGCACGGCGTGCGCGCTCGCGAACGGCACCGTGATGTGCTGGGGCGCGAACGACGACGGCCAGCTCGGCGACGGCACGACGACCGCGCGCGGCACGGCGATGCCGATCCCGAGCTTGGGCACGGTGACGGCGGTCGCGGTCAGCGATCGCGCGGTCTGCGCCCAAACCGCGGTCGGCATGCAGTGCGTCGGCGGCAACGACGACGGCGAGCTCGGAAACGCGACCGAAACCGACTCGTCGACGCTGGTCTCGACCGCGCTGCCGATCGCGCTGTCGACGTTCGTGTCGGGTGACGGCCAGTTCGCGGGCATCGACGGCAACGGCGGCGTGTGGTTCTGGGGCGACGACGAAGACGGCGAGGCGTTCGATCTGCAGGACGACGATCACGAAGTCGCATCGCTCTCGCCGCTCGCATCGATCGCGCAGCTCTCGATCGGCGATCACCACACGTGCATCGTCACGACGGCCGGCGCGATCGAATGCGCCGGCTACAACGGCCGCGGTCAGCTCGGCGACGGCAAGCGCACCGCCGTGCCGACGCCGCTCGCCGTGCTCGGCGCCGGCAGCGCGACCGACGTCGTCGCCGGCGGCGATCGCACGTGCATCGTGTTCGGCGATCACACCGCGAGCTGCTTCGGCTATGGCGAAGATGGCGAGCTTGCCGACGGCACGTTTATCGACAGCGGCCTCGCGCAGCCGATCGTCGGCGAGTCGACGATCCAGAAGCTCGCGCTCGGCTGGTATCACGGCTGCTTGTTGCGCATGGACGGCACGGTCGCGTGCTTCGGCCAGGCGTACACGGGCTCGCTCGGCGTCGGCGAGACCGACGACTCGGCGGTGCCGCTCGACGTCGCGTTGCCGATGCCCGCGGTCGATATCTCGTGCGGCCGCGCGCACACCTGCGCCGTGCTGATGGACGGCACGGTCACGTGTTGGGGCCAGGGCAACGAAGGCGAGATCGGCTCGTACGGCCAAGCGAACACGCCGAAAGCGATGTCGACGATGGCGATCAGCGGCGCGACCGCGATCGCGTCCGGCAGCTCGCACACGTGCGCGATCGTCGCCGCCGGCGCGGTCAAGTGCTGGGGCGACAACGAAGGCGGCCAGCTCGGCGACGGCGGCGGCGCGAGCGGCCCGACGCCGGTGAGCGTGTCGACGTTGAGCGGCGTGACGAAGCTCGCGGCCCACGGCGACTTCACGTGCGCGCTGAAGTCCGACAACTCGCTGTGGTGCTGGGGCGTCAACAACGACGGCCAGCTCGGTCTCGGCAACACCAACAACAAGGGCGCGCCGCAGCACGTGCTCGACAACGTCAGCGACTTCGCGGTCGGCCAGGCCCACGCGTGCGCGATCTCGGGCGGCAACGTGTCGTGCTGGGGCACCGACGGCGAAGGCCAGATCGGCAACGCGACCTACAACAACGCGCCGTCGCCGATGATGGTCGCCGGCGTGACCGGCGCGACGAGCATCGCGACCGGCATCGATCAATCGTGCGCGATGACCGGCAGCGGCGCGACGTGCTGGGGCGGCGATATCTGGGGCGAGCTCGGGGACGGCGTCGTCGACTGGCTCACGCCGCGCGGCGTGCAGCTGCCCTGCAATTGATACTATCGAACCGTGGCCAAGCTCGACGTCTATCTGAAGTCCATCGAGCGCTTCGGCGCGTCGGGCGCGATCCTCACGTCGGGCCAAGCCGTGACGCTGCGATTCCCCGCCGGCGATCGCCAGGCGACGCAGATCACGCCGCACGATGCGCTCGTCGCGATCATCCGCGAGATCGCACCCAGCGCCGCGCTCGCGATGATCGATCAGGGGCGGCCGGCGCGCTTCGACTACGAGGCGTTCGCGATCGGCGTCACGCCGCGACCGAACGCGTGGCAGGTCACGATCGATGCGCAGGCCGCGGCATCACCGGCGGACGAGCCGGCGGCGGCCGGCGGCGGCGGTGTCGTCGATCTGACGATCGAGCGCGGCCAGTACGATTCGGGCCCGGTGCGCGCGGCGGCGGCGCCCGCGTCGGGCAGCCCGCTGCTCGATGGCTTGACCAGTGCGGCCCGCGGCATGCGCGCGACCGACATCTATCTCGCGACCGACACCGCACCGATGCTGCGCGTCGGCGGCGAGCTTCGCGCATCGGGCGACGCGCTCGATGCCGAGACGCTGTCGCGCGAGCTCGGCCAGGTCGCGCCGGCGCCCGCACGTACCGCGTGGATCGAGCACAACACCGCGACGTTCACGTACAGCGACTCGCTCGGCCGTGTTCGCGCGACGCTCGGTCGCGACCAGCGCGGTCCGTCGGCGGCGTTGCGTCTGCTCGTCGCGGATCCGCCGTCGCTCGAACGGCTCAATGCCCCGCGCGAGATCGCCGGCTGGCTCGCGCAGCGCGGGCTCGTGATCGTCGCGGGCGCGCCCGGCTCGGGCAAGACCACGATGCTCGCGTCGATGCTGAGCGGGCTCGGCGAGCGCCGCGTCGTGTCGATCGAAGATGCAGTCGAGATCGTCCACGCGAGCCCGCGGATCAGCCAGCGCGCGGTCGGGACGCACGTCGACAGCGTCGCGCATGGCGTCGCGGCGGCGATGCGCGAGGGCGCAGACGCGATCGCGGTCGATGCCCCGCTCGCCGGCGATGCCGCCGCGCTGATCGCCGATGCAGTCGCCGCGGGGCATCTCGTCATCGCCGTGGTGGCCTCTGCGACGGCCTCGGGAGCTGCCGATCAGCTCGCCGAATTGTTGCCTACAGATCGCCGGGCGGCGCTCAAGCGCGGGTTTCTTGGAGCCATTGCCACCGTCGTGAAACCGGGTGGGCGCACGTTCGAGATCGCCGCGATTTGAACCCCGCGCGCAAAGCGAGCTACGATTATCCGACGCGTGACGGATGACTACCGAGATGGGGGGACGCTGATCCTGAGCCGCCCGATGGGTGCTCCGGATAAGAAGCCGCCGTCGGGCGACGCGTGCTTGGTCAACCTGCATCCGCCCGGGCCCGACATCGGCCGCCGCATCCCGCTCGTCAACAGCCAGTACATCGTCGGCCGCGATAGCGAAGCCGGCTTCGTCGTCAGCCGCAGCAGCGTGTCGCGCCAGCACGCGCGGCTCTACAACGACGACGACGGCAACTGGTGGGTCGAGGATCTCAACTCGACGAACGGCACGTTCGTCAACGAGACGCGGATCCACGCCCAGCAGCTCGCCGACAGCGATCAGGTTCGCTTCGGCGACGCGATCTACAAGTTCCTATCGGGCTCGAACATCGAGAGCGCCTACCACGAGGCGATCCACAACATGGCCATCCAAGATGGCATGACGGGGATCCACAACAAGCGCTTCTTCACGGAGTTCCTCGAGCGCGAGATCGCGGTCGCCAGCCGGCACGGTCACCCGCTCACGCTCGTGATGTTCGACGTCGACCACTTCAAGAAGGTCAACGACACCCACGGCCACCTCGCCGGCGACGCCGTGCTCAAAGATCTGGCCGGTCGCATTCGGCCGCGCATCCGCCGCGAGGATTTGTTCGCGCGCTACGGCGGCGAAGAGTTCGCGTGCGTGCTGCCGTCGACCGGCATCGAGGGCGGCATCGTGTTCGCCGATCACCTGCGCCTCATCATCGCCGAGCGACCGACGCTGTTCGACAACCTGTCGATCCCGTTCACGATCAGCCTCGGCGTGACCACGCTGCTCCGCGGCGAGAACAACGTCGACGCCAACGGGCTGATCAAGCGCGCCGACGACAAGCTCTACGAAGCCAAGCACGGCGGACGAAAC
Source organism: Kofleriaceae bacterium (assembly GCA_036490255.1). Taxonomy (GTDB): domain Bacteria; phylum Myxococcota_A; class Polyangia; order Haliangiales; family Haliangiaceae; genus JABFXX01. Next base: position 2,674 of record DASXEF010000194.1, on the reverse strand, counting down.
CGGGTCTGCCCGTCGCTGGCCGATCTGATTCCAGGCTGATACACCTCCGCGCGTGATCGCGCAGAGAACCCTCGAAGACCTCGGCTGGCCGGCATTCGTCGACCACTGGGCAAAGCGCTGCGCGACGCGCCGAGGCGAGGCCGCGGTGCGCGCCGATCATCGCTTCGATCAGATCGACGATGCACGCGTTCGCGCCGCCGAGATCAGCGAAGCGCGCGACCTCGCATCGCGCGACGCTCGGCTGCCGCTCGGCGGCATCGCGGCGATCGACAGCGCGATCGAGCGCGTGCGCAAATCGGCGGCGCTCGATGCGCCCGAGCTCGTCGCGGTCGCGACGACCGGCCGTGCGCTCGCCCGGTTGCGCTCGCACGTGCGCGAGCACGCGGACCACGCGCCGAAGCTCGCCGCCCGCGCGCAGGAGCTCGCCGATCTCGGCCACGTATTTCACCCGATCCTCGAGGCGTTCGATGCCGACGGCCGGCTCGTCGATCACGCGAGCGACGAGCTCGGTCCGCTGCGTCGCGCCGCCGCGTCGATCAAAGGCCAGCTCGAGAAGCGCATGGACACGCTCGTCGGCGACGAGCGGTTCGCGAGCTATCTGCAAGACGCGTATTACACGCAGCGCGAAGATCGCTACGTGCTGCCGATCCGCCACGACGGCAAAGGCTTCGTCCGCGGCATCGTGCATGGCACGTCGCAGAGCGGCCAGACGCTGTTCATCGAGCCCGAAGAGATCGTCGATCTCAACAACCGGCTCAAGCTCGCCGAGGCCGACGTCCAGGCCGAAGAGCGCCGCATCTTCGTCAAATTCTCGAACTGGATCGGCGAAGAAGCCGACGCGTTCGCGCGCTCGCTCGTCGCCGCCGAGACGCTCGACGTGATCGCCGCGGGCGCGCTGCTCGCCGACGACACCGTCGCCGCCGAGCCGATCCTCGACGCCGCGCCGCGGATCGCGCTGCTCCACGCACGCCATCCGCTGATGTTGCTCGCCGAAAAGCGCGTCGTCGCGAACGACGTCACCGTCGACGCCGGCCAGACGCTGCTCGTCTCGGGCCCGAACGCCGGCGGCAAGACCGTCGCGCTCAAGACCGTCGGCTTGTGCGCGCTGATGGCGCGCGCCGGACTGCACCTCACCGCCGAGAGCGGCAGCGTGATCGGCTGGTTCCGCGACATCGTCACCGATATCGGCGACGCGCAAAACCTCGAGCAAGATCTGTCGACGTTCTCCGGCCACATGGTGAACCTGCGCGCGCTGCTCGCCGACGCGGCGCCCGGCATGCTCGTGCTGATCGACGAGATCGCGGTCGGCACCGATCCGGATCAAGGTGCCGCACTCGCGCAGGCAACGCTCGAAGCAGTCGCCGCAAAAGGCGCGACGGCGATCGTCACGACGCACTACGAGCGGCTCAAAGCGCTCGGCTCGGCGAACGCGCACTTTGCAAACGCATCGGTCGGCTTCGATCTCGAGCGGCTCGAGCCGACGTTCAAGCTCCACCTCGGCTCGCCCGGCAGCTCGGGCGCGCTCGCGGTCGCCACGCGCATGGGCCTGCCGAGCTCGGTCGTCGAGCGCGCGCGCGAGCTCATCGGCGCGGCCGGCACGCGCGTCGAAGACTTGCTCGCGAGCGTGGCCGATCAACGCCGCCGCATCGAGGTCGAACGCGCCGCGTTGCTCGCCGAGCTCGAAGCCGTCGAGGCCGAGCGCGCGGCGATGCGCACGCACCGCGATCGCACGAACGCGCGATTCGAGAAACAAGCTCGCGCCGCGCACGGCGACGCACTGTCCGCACTGCGCGCGGCACGCCGCGACATCGACGACATCCGCAAAGACCTACGCGCGAAGCAGCAGATCACGATCGAAGACGCGCGCGCGGCAACGCGCAAGCTCGTCGCGCCCGGCGCCGCCGTCGCGCAGCACGAGCCGCGCCGCAAGCTGCCACCCGGCACACCGGCGACCGTCGAGTCGCTCGTCACAGGAGCACCCGTGATCGTGCCGAAGCTCGGCCGTTGCGAGGTCGTCGCGCCACCCCAGGACGGCAAGGTCGAAGTGCGTCTCGGCAGTATGCACGCGCTCGTCCCGATCGCCGACGTGCTGATGGATTCGCACCGCGCGGCGCGCGCCGCCGAGCGCGAACGCGAGCGCGAAGCTCCCGACGCGAAGCCCGAGCCGGGCGTCGTGCTCGTCGACGGCGTGCCCGCAGGTGGCCGCGCGACGGCGCGCACGATCGACTCGACGATCGACGTACGCGGCCAGCGCGTCGACGAAGCCGTTGCGAACGTCGATCGCTTTCTCGACGAGAGCTTGCTCGCGAGCCGCGACACCGCGTTCGTGGTGCACGGCCACGGCACCGGCGCGCTACGCACGGCGGTGCGATCGCATCTCGGCCAGCACAAAGGGATTCAGACGTTTCGTGCCGGCGAGCCCAACGAGGGCGGCGACGGTGTGACCGTCGCGTTCCTCAAGGGTTGACTACGGGTTGTACGGCAAGATGTCGATCGTGTCGTTCGAGCCACCGGTCTGATCGTCGACGAACAGGCGGTGACCGACCGGGTCGTACGCCATACCGCCGACGTACGTGAACGTGAACCCGGTGAACGTGAGCGCCGTGACGGTGCCGTCGGCGAGCGCGATGTGGTTGATCGCTTGCGCACGGCCCGAGCCGCCGGTGCCGCCGCC
>DASXEF010000191.1:0-3359 GCA_036490255.1 Kofleriaceae bacterium | reverse complement strand
GAGCTTCGGCTTTCTCGTCGAGGACAGCTCGCGCGGCACGGTGAGCGAAGTGATGGGCCAGCCCATGATTCGCTACTGGCTCGGCGCCGAAGACGTCGCGCACATCAAGCGCGGGCTCGACGTGCTCGCGCAGATCTACTTCGCGGCGGGCGCGCGCCGCGTGCACTTGCCGGTCGCGGGCTTCGACGTGATCGAGTCGGCCGACGACCTCGCGAAGCTCCGCCGCGCGACGCTGCGTGCACGCGATCTCGATCTATCGGCGTATCACCCGCTCGGCACGGCGCGGATGGGGCTCGATCCCGCGAGCTCGGTGGTCGGGCCGGATCATCAGTGCCACGACACGCCGGGGCTCTATGTCGTCGACGGCGCCTCGGTTCCGACCGCGCTCGGCGTCAACCCGCAGATCACGATCATGGCGATGGCGACGCGCGCCGCCGAGAAGCTCGCGGCCACGCTCAACTGAGCATCAGTTTTTCGAGGCGCGTCGCTGACGTTTTCCATAGTTGCGCCGGGCACGTGGCATGCTCGTACGCGCCTGTCATGCGCGTGATCCCGATGTTCGCCGTGCTCGCGTCGTCCGCGGTCGCCTCGGCGACGCCGAACGCGCTCGCGGTCGGCTTCGGTTACAACTCGGAAGTCGATTCGAGCAGCAACGACGGCGGCTACACGCTCGACGCGCGTGCGCGTGCAGGCGTCAGCGACCACGTCGGCGTCCAGATCGACGTCGATCACTCGAGCTCGACGAACGCCGACATCACGGCCGCGACCGTGTCGGCGACGCTCGATCTCGTCGATCACGGCAGCTGGGTGCCGATGCTGCTCGGCGGCGCGGGCCTGGATTGGACGTCGGGCACCCAAAGCGGCGAGCACGCTGAAGTGGGTGGCGCGCTCGAGTTTCGCGCGTCGGGCGGATTCTTGATCGGCCTCGACATCCGCGTCGGCTTACGCCACGTCGACGGTTCGCCGCCGGAAGAGGTCGAGCCCGGGTTCGGCGGCGGCATGACCGACGGTCCGGCGTTCGTGCCGATCGATCCGAGCAGCAACACGAATTCGCTGCCGAGCGGCTTCTACGGCATGGCGCGGTTTTACGCCGGCGTGCACTTCTAACCCGTGGCCTCGGCAACGACGCCGCGAAAATAGCGCGCGCCCGGATCGGCGTCGGTCCGCTCGTGCCACATCATCGACAGCTCGATCGACGGCAGCGCGAACGTCGTCGGCACGATCTTCGTCGCGAACGCCTTGCACAGCACCGCGGCCGCGCGGCTCGGCAACCCGGCCACGAGATCGGTGCGCGACGCGATCAGCGTGGCAGTGGCGAAGAACGGCACGACGACCGCGACGCGACGCTCGAGCCGCATCGCCTTCCAATGCTCGGCCGCGGCGCGATGGCCGACGCCGGTGCGGCCGAGCGCGACTTCGACGTCGATGTGGCCGAGCTCGGCGAACACGCGCGGCGACATCTTCTTGCCGCCGCGAAACCGCGGATGATCGCGACGGACGACCAAGCACGCGTGCTCGGCGAACACGCGTTGCCCCAGGTACGGCGCGCGCACGAGCATCGACGGCACGACCGCGACGTCGATCTCGCCCGAGGCGAGGCCATCGCTCGACGCCAGATAGTCGGCGCTGACCACGCGCAACACCGCGCGCGGTAGCTGCTTCGCGAACGCGGCCGCGATCTGCGCGCCGTCGCTCGCCTGATGGTTATCGGCGAGCGCGATCGTGAACCGCCGCGTGCATTCGGCCGGCGCGAACCCATCGCCGCGCGCGAGCGCAGCTTCGAGGCTCGCGCACATCGCGGCGACGACCGGTGCGAGCTCGAGCCCGCGCGGCGTCGGCACCAACCCGCGGCCGCGCCGCACGACGAGCGGATCGCCGAGCTGCGCGCGCAACCTGCCGAGCGCGTTGCTCACCGCCGACTGCGTGACGCCCAGCCGCTTCGCCGCACGAGTCGCGCTCGCTTCGTCGAGCACGGCGTGCAGCACGAGGAACAGGTTGAGGTCGATCGCCGATAGATTCATGCTCGTGATGGATAGCATCACGAATCATGAGTTGTGAACATGTTCTAGCGAACGCATGGTGTCGCCATGACAAGTCATCGGCGCGCTCTCGTGATCGGCGGCGGCATCGCAGGCCCCGCTGTTGCCTTGTTTCTCGCCCGCTCCGGCATCGAGCCGATCGTGTTCGAAGCGTATCCGCGTCGCGACGAGGTCGGCGGCGGCTTCCAGATCGCACCGAACGGCATGCGCGTGATGGCCGCGCTCGGGCTCGCCGATCGGCTGCTCGCCGCCGGCACGCGCTCGGCCGACATGGTGTTTCGCAACCACCGCGGCCGCCAGATCGGCCTCGTGCGCACGCACGCGACCGGCTCGGCGGTCAACCTCACGCGCGCCACCGTGATCACGGCGCTGCGCGACGAGTGCGCGCGGCTCGGCATCGCGATCCACTACGAGCGCCGGCTCGCGGATCTCTCGACGAGTGGCAGCGCGACCGTCGCGCGCTTCGACGACGGTACGCAGGAGACCGGCGACTTCGCGATCGGCGCCGACGGCGTGCACTCGCGCGTGCGCCGCTGGATGCTGCCGGAGTCGCAGCTGCCGCGCGACACCGAGATGATCTCGATCGGCGGCTACTGCGATCGCGCGATGAAGCCGCCGGCCGACGCGCGCGACGCCGATCGGCTCGCGTTCGTCGTCGGGCCGCGCCATCAGCTCGGGTTCTCGCGGTTCGGCGACGGTCGCTGGGGTTGGTGGTGTCACGCGCACACGGCGACGGCCGACGAGCGCAACGCGCTGCTCGAGATGCCGCTCGAACAGCTGCGCGAGGCGATGCTCGCCCGTTATGCCGGCTGGGCCGAGCCCGCCGAGCGGATGATCCGTGCGACGCGCGAATGGTCGCGCGTGCCGATCTACGACGTGCCGCCGCTCGCGAGCTGGCGCAAGGACAACGTGCTGCTCGTCGGCGACGCCGCGCACGCGATGAGCCCTGCGGGTGGCCAAGGCGCGTCGATGGCGCTCGAGGACGCGATGCTGCTCGGCAAGCTCGTCGCCGATACGCCGCTCGATGTCGCGATGACGACGTTCGAGCGATTGCGCCGCGCGCGCGTCGAGCCGATGGTCGCCCAGGCGTACGAGAACGATCGCCGCACGTTGGTCAAGCTCGGCCCCGTCGCCCGCTGGGCGCGCGATCGCCTGCTGATGCCGCGGATGGTCGGTTACATCGAGAAAGCGCTCGACGGCGTCTACGCGTACGACGCGCTCGCGGCCGTGTAGTCGCGACGCGGAATGAACGTTCATTCCGCCCGAGATTCGGACATCGGGTCGCGGCGACGTCCGAGATCCGGACATCGGACATCGGAC
>DASXEF010000163.1:0-4178 GCA_036490255.1 Kofleriaceae bacterium | reverse complement strand
GTGCCGGAGCCCGAGCCGGTCAGCGTCGACTCGAACGTGCCCTTGATCTCGGTCGCGATCATCCACGTGATCGTGACGTCGCCGCTACCGACGAGACTCGTGTTGCCGCCCGCCGACCACGTGCCGGCGCTGCCGTCGTTGAACTCGATCGCCGCATACGGCGCGGTCGCGCCGATGTCGTAGCTGTCGATCGCGATCATCGTCTGCGTCGTCGCGGGCACGATCTCGATCATGTGGGTCAGCGAGTCGCTCGCCTCGATCGCGAGCGTGTTGCCGCCGGGACCGCTGGGCTCCAACGTCGCCTTTGCGATCAGCGAACCCGAGTACGGCGTGCCGTTGAAGTCGAACGTGAACGTGGCCGCCGGCGGAGCGTCGACCGTCGTTCCGCCGCTGCTCTTGCACGCGGCCAACGCCACCATCGCCAGCGCGACTCGCATCACGATCCGCCCGGCAGCTTCGGCATCGCACGCTGGGCGAGTGCCGCGAGATCGACTCCGAGCATCTGCTTGAGCTGCTCGTTCGTCACGGCGGCTTTCACCGCGAAGTTGCCGCCACCTGCGGCGAGCTCTTTGTCGATCACGGTCAGCTTGTTGATCGGCATGTCGCCGACCGTCTGCATCATCGTGCCGACGAGCTGCTGCAACTTTTGCGCGACGAAGATCTGCCGCGCACTGTCACCCGCTTTCGCCCACGTCGCGCCGAGCGCGCGGATCGCGCTCGCGGTCGCCTTGCCGTCCTCGATGATGCGCGACGCTTTGCCCTTCGCCTCTTGCACGAGCTGCGCTTTCTTTGCCTCGGCCGGCTTCACGCGATCGGCCGTGAGCTGGAAGCGAACTTGTGCGAGCCGCGCGCGTTGCACGTCGACGTCGGCGGTCGCCTTTGCGAGCTGCGCGAGCACCTGACCCTTCGATTCGGCGATCAGCGCGGTCTTGCGCGTCTGCGCTTCGGCGATGCGGCGCTGGCCCTCGGCGCGCACCGTGCGAATCTCGGCGTCGAGCTTCGCGATCTCCTGGTTCTCTTGGTTGCTCGCGTTGTTCTCGGCCGCGAGCGCGGCGTTCTCGGCTTCTGCGATGCGCGAGCGCTTGAACAGCTCGGCGGTCTGTTTGCGGCCGATCGAGCTCAAGTAGCCCTTGTCGTCGGAGACGTGCTGGATCTTCAGCGTGTCGAGCTCGAGGCCGAGCCGCGCGAGATCGTGATCGGCCTCGTGCAGCAGCTCGCCCGCGAACTTGTCGCGATCGGTGTTGACCTCTTCCGGCGTCAGCGTCGACAGCACGCCGCGCAAGTTGCCTTCGAGCGTCTCGCGGGCGATCGCCATGATCTGCTCGCGCGTCATGCCCAAGAACCGCTCGATCGCGTTCGCGAGCTGCTCGTTCTTGCTCGAGACCTTCACGTTCGCGACGCCCTGCACGTTGAGCGGAATGCCGCCCTTCGAGTACGCGCCGTTGACCTTGAGCTCGATCAACATGTTCGTGAGGTCCATGCGATCGACGACCTCGACGAGCGGGATGCGAATGCCGCGGCCGCCTTGCACGACGCGATACCCGATCGTGCGGCCGTCGGCGATCTTGTGATGGCCGCCCGAGAAGATCAGCACGGCGTTCGGCGGGCAGATGTAGACCATCCGCCGCAAGATGACGACGAGGACGAGCAGCGCGATCACGACCGCGAGCACGCCGACTCCTGCGATGTTACCCATGACTAGCCCCTCCCGTTCGTGGTGCCGCCGATGACCTTCGCGATGTCGACGCCGAGCGTCTTCGTCACTTGCTCGAGCAGCGCGGACATCGTGGCCGGGAACGCGGCGGCGTATGCCGGCAGCGTCTTGCCGTCGCCGCCGTCGATCAAGTTGACCTCGGCGACCTTGATCCGCTTCGCCGCGGCGGCGACGTCGCCGAAGATCGCATCGAGGTGTTGCAGCACGAACATGTCCATCGCGCGGCCGCCGCTATCGCTCCACGCAGCCGAGACCTCCGCGAGCGATTGCGACATCGCTTCGCCGTCGGCGGCGATCGGTGCGGCTGCACCGGCCGCGAGCAGCCCGCGGACCTGCGCTTCGACCTCGGCCGGAATCGTCACGTCGGCTTGCAGCCGGATCTGTTCGAGCTCGCCGCGCACTTTCTGCAGCTCGAGCTCGGCTTCGGCGCGCGCTTGCTGGCCGGCCGCTTCGGCGCGGTTGACCTCGGCGTTCGCATCGGCGTCGACTTCGGCTTTGATCTGGCGCAGCTCGTTTTGTTTGCGCTGCACCGCTGCTTGCGCGTTCGTCGCGGCGACTTCGCCTCGTGCACGCGCCGCGGCCTCGGATTGTTCGGCTTCGCGCGTCGCATCGGATTCGGAGACCTGCGCGCTGCGCAAGATCTCGGCGATGCGCTGGCGGCCGACGCTCTCGAGGTAGTTGCCGTCGTCGGAGACGTGCTGGATCTTCAGCACGTCGAGCTCGAGCCCGAGCTTCTCGAGATCGGGACCCGCCGATTGCTCGAGGTGCCTCGAGAACTGCAGGCGATCTTCGTTGAGTGCCTCGGGCGTCATCGTCGCGAGCACGCCGCGGAGATGGCCTTCGAGCGTCTCTTTCGCGACGCGTGCGATCTCGTTGCGGTCCTTGCCGAGAAAGCGCTCGATCGCGTTGCCGACGAAGCGTTGGTTCGTCGAGACCTTGATGTTCGCGATCGCGTGGACGTTGAGCGGAATGCCACCGTCGGAGTACGCGCCTTGCACCGCGATCGGCACCGCGATCAGCGAGACATCCATGCGGCTGATCTGCTCGACCACCGGCACGCGCACGCCACGGCCGCCGAACACGACGCGATAACCGACGGTCGCACCGTCTGCAGTGCGATGCGTACGCCCGGAGAAGATGAGGATCTCGTTCGGTTTGCAGATCCGCAGCAAATACCGATAGACGATCATCAAGAACAGGAGCACGACGACGCCAGCGACCACCCCGCCGACGATCTCGGGCGGAATTCTTCCATGCATGGAAACCTCCCCAGGTTTGGTGTTCTACGCACCCGGCAATCGCCGGGTTTGCAACGCTACAACTCGTGCTTGCCGACGAGCAATGCGCCGGCGCCACGTTCGGCCACGATCAGCACGCTCGCGCCCGAGGCGAGCGCCGGCTCGTCTTCGACGAGATACGCGACGAAGTCTTCGGTGCGGCCTTTGATCTCGACGCGCACCTTGCCCGGCTGATTCACCGCGAGTGGCAACAACAACACGCCGGTCGCGCCGACGAGATCGCCGCTGACGAGCCCACTCGACGTGCTCGTCGACATGACCTTGCGAATGATGCCGACCGCGAGCGTGCCGGAGATCCATCCGGTCGCGAGCGCGCCGATGCCGGCTTCGAGCTCGCTCGAGCCGAGCAGTGACAGCGCGTAGCCCGCGGCACCACCGAACGTGCACAAGAACACCCAGAACCGCAGCGAGCCGATCGGCGCCCAGCCGAACCCCGCCGCGGAATCGGCGTGATGCCCGGCGTGCACGTCCTTGCCGCCGAGCAAATACGACGCGACGAGCAATGTGACGCCAAATGCAATCCCGCCGAGGTAGAGATGGCTCATCCCACTCCTTAGATGCATCAAGCATGAGCATCGCTGCCGGTGGGAGCAAGCCTTGCGTGTTCGATACGTAGGCGTGGAATAGTCTGCGATCTTGCAACAATCGCCGAGCCGTGGCTCGACGCGACTTACGGCGCCGCGCGGCCGCGCACGAGGTGAGCGATCAGGCTCACGACCGCGAGGATGATGAGGATGTGGATCGCCGCCGAAGCGACGTGGAACACCGTGAATCCGAAGACCCAGGCGATTGCGAGGAGGAGTGCGAGTACGAGCAGCATGATCGACGTCTTTGCACGCCGCTCGCCACGCGGTGACGCAGCCGGTCGTGCTACGACCGCTTGAAATGAAGCGCGCCGTCATTCTCGCGTTCGCCGCCGCGTGCGGCTCGTCGTCGCCAGCGCCCGTCGCGCCTGCCGCCACCGGATCTGCAGTTGCGCCACCGACCGCGGTCGTGTGCACACCGCCGGCGCAACCGGGCTTGCTCGGCATCACCGATATCCTGATCAAGGACGGCGGCTCGGATGCGATGGCCGTCAAACCGAACGGCGACGTGCAGATCAACGACGGCAGCTGGAAGACGATCGGCAAGCTCGATCCGAGCGGCAAGTTCGTCACCGCCGACGG
>DASXEF010000161.1:0-2640 GCA_036490255.1 Kofleriaceae bacterium | reverse complement strand
CTCGGCGTCTCGCTCGGCGAGCCGGCGTTCGGCAACGGCGGATCGGCGCGCGCGACCGCAACTGCGGCCATCACCACCATCGCAACGAGCGCGCGCACGACGATAGGTTGCCACGCGACGAGGCGACCGTCGCGTCGAGATCCGTGCTCTCATCGAGCGATGGCGCAGTACGGCCGATCGAGCGCGCGCGTCGCGAGGTCGGGCCCGGTCGCCCCGCCGTTCGCGTGGATCGTGCTCGCCCACGTGCTCGGCGCGACCGCGATCGGCGCGCTCGATTGCGCGCGCATCGGCGACAAAGCGATCGCGCTCGCGGTGATTCCGATCTTCGCCGCGACCGGGCTCGCGATCGGCGGCGTGGTCGCGCTGTGCGAGCGCTGGACGAGCGCGTCGCGATGGTGGTGGCGCGCGATCGTCGTCGCGGCGCCGGTGCTGATCGTCGCCGTGCCGGTCGGCTCGCATTTGTTCTCCGGCGCATTCGCGCAGACGCTGCCGCTCGCCCAGTTCGCGCCGTGGCTGGTGCCGGCGATCGCGTGGCTCGCGACGGCGATCGCGATCGCACTCGGCAGCGTGGTGCTCCGCAGCGGCGATCTGATGAACCGCGCGAGTGCGGTGATGGCCGTCGCCGGCGCGCTCGCCGCGATCGTCTGGGTGGAGCGCAACGTGCTGCGCGCCGGCTATCCGACCGCGCACGCAGGCGCGACGCTCGCGATCATCGTGCTCGCCGGCGTCGCGGTGCGAATCGCGCGCAAACGCAGCGTGCCCGCGTTGCTCGCAGCCGCCGTCGCGGGGCTCGCGATCGGGCTCGCGGCCTCGGGCGCGTGGTACGGGTTGCGCCGCCCGATCGATCGCCAGATCCTCGCGACTTACGGCGATCAAGCGCGCGATCTCGTCCACGTCTGGCGCTCGATCTTCGATTTCGATCGCGACGGCTCGTCGGCCCTGCTCGGCGGCGGCGATTGCGACGATTTCGACGCGCAGATCCATCCGGGCGCGATCGACATTCCGGGTGACGGCATCGATCAAGACTGCGATGGCAGCGACGCACAGCTGCCGCCGCCGCCGAAACCCGTCGTGACGACGATCGCGCCGAAGCCGGGGCCGAGCGATGTCGCGACGTGGCGTGCGGAGCCCGCCGTCGCGCAGGTGCTCGAGCAAACGCGCGGCATGAACGTCGTGTTGATCTCCGTCGACGCGTTGCGGTTCGATCTGCTCGCGCCCGACGCGCCCGATCGAAGCGATTTTCCGCGCATCGCGAAGCTGCTCGACGACTCGGCGTGGTTCACGCGCGCGATCGCGCCGGCATCGGGCACCGACGTGTCGCTGTCCACGATCCTCACCGGCCGCTTCGATCCGTATCAACCGACGGCGACGACGTTGCTCGAAGCGATCCGCGAGCAGGGCAGGCGCGTCTATGCGGCGATTCCCGGCGAGGTGCTGCGCTTCGTCGGCGAGACGCTGATCGGCCGCGGCGTCGACAAGCTCGTCACCGTGCACACCGATTGGGAAGTGCTCAACGTCGGCGATCACGTCAGCGCCGCGTCGACGACGCTCGAGGGCTTGCGCGCGCTCGACGATGCGGCCGGCAAGCCCGCGCTCGTGTGGCTGCATTACTTCGACGTCCACGAGCATCATCAGATCGACGTGCCCAAGTCGCTGCTCGCGAAAGTTCATCCGGGCGCGTCGCCGGTGATCCATCGCTACCGCGCGCTGTTGCACGCGATCGACGACGAGGTCGGCCGCTTTCTCGACGCGCTCGCGACGCGCAAGCTGAGCGATCGGACGATCGTCGTGTTCGTCAGCGATCACGGCGAATCGCTCGCCGACGATCCGCGCTTGCTCGACACGCACGGCGAGGTCGCGTATCACGCGCTCGTTCGCATCATGTACGCGCTGCGGGTGCCGGGGATCACGCCCGGACGCCGCGACGATCTGGTGTCGCTCGTCGATCTCGCACCGACGCTGCTCGATCTGATCGGCGCACCGACCGCGATGCAGCCGCTCGACGGCGTCGACCTCGTACCCGCGTTGTTCGACGCGCCGGTCGGCCGCTCGGAGCAGCGCGCGATCGCGATCCACGAGGAGCAGCAGTGGTCGGTCGTCGAGTGGCCGTATCAATTGCTCGTCAAGCCGGCCGATAACCTCGTCGAGCTTTACGACATCGAGCACGATCCGGGCGAGCACACAGACCTCTCGGCTGAAAAACCCGATCTCGTCACGCACTTGCGGGCGCGTTACGCGGAGTTTCCGGAGGTCCGCGTCGATCGAACGCCGAGCGGACGAACCTTCCGAGAACAGCAAGCGCGACCGCTGCCGAGCCCTGCGACGCGATGAGCAGCAGCGCCGACAACCACGCCGTGTAATGCGGCACCACCGGCGCGATCGCCGCGCCGAACACCGTGTGCCAGCCACCGCACGCCGTGATCACCGCCGCGACTGTCGCGGCCGGCAACGCGAGCTGCGCGACGGCGACGCGCCATGTTTTTTGCTCGCGCATGCCGGCGAAGCTCGCGACCGCACACAACGCGAGCGCCGGCAGCCACGTGACGTACATCGCGCGACCGGCCGGCGCGTAGACCATCGTCATCGACAGCGTCGGCGCGCCACGCACGAGCACGAGCGAGATGCACGCGAGCGGAAACC
>DASXEF010000156.1:0-1750 GCA_036490255.1 Kofleriaceae bacterium | reverse complement strand
ACCGAGATGTGGGAGCGGCTGTCGTACTACGGCATGCGTGCGTTTCTGATCTTCTACATCACGGGGAAGGTCGAAGACGGCTGCCTCGGGATGTCGCTCGCGGGCGCCGGCATCGTGATGGCCCTGTACCAGTCGTCGGTCTACATGCTGTCGCTGCCGGGTGGCTGGATCGCGGATCGCTTCGTCGGCCAGCGCCGCGCCGTCACGATGGGCGGCATCGGCATCATGCTCGGCAACATCCTGCTCGCGATGCCGACGCCGTCGCTGTTCTACCCGGCGCTGGTGTGCATCGCGCTCGGCACCGGCCTGCTCAAGCCCAACGTGTCGACGCTCGTCGGCCAGCTCTACAAGGCCGACGATATCCGTCGCGACGCCGGCTACACCGTCTACTACATGGGCATCAACATCGGCGCGCTGTTCGGGCCGATCGCGTGCGGGTTCTTCGCGCAGAGCGAGACGTTCCGCAGCTTCTTGCTCGACCACAACATCGACCCGCGCATGTGCTGGCACTACGCGTTCGGCCTGGTCGCGGTCGGCATGGCGCTCGGCGTCGTGCAGTACGTCGTCGGCTGGAGGCGCCTCGGCGACTCCGGTCTGCGTCCGACGATCCCCGAGGACGCGTCCAAGGCGTCGCGCGATCGCATGGTGCTCGCCGGGATCCTCGTCGTGTTCGCGGCGCTCGCGGCGCTGATCGTGCTCGCGGAGCCGAGCAAGGACGTCATCGGCAACCTGTTCGGCGTCGGCCTGCTGATCGGCGCGGTCGCGCTGTTCGTCGGCATGATGCGCAACGCGCGCGACGCCGACGAGAAGCGCCGCATCACCGCGATGATCCCGCTGTTCATCGGCGGCGTCGCGTTCTTCGCGACGTTCGAGCAGGCGAGCACGACGCTCAACATCTTCGCGGAGCAGGCCGTCCAGCGCGTCGTGCCGGTCTCGATGTTCCAGTCGATCAACTCGCTGTTCATCATCGCGATCGCGCCGATCTTCGCGGCGCTGTGGCTCGCGCTCGCGCGCCGCGGCAAGGAGCCGTCGAGCGTCAACAAGTTCGCGTGGGGCATGATCATGACGGCGATCGCGTTCGTCGTCGTGCTGCCGGCGCTGCACGCGGTGACCAGCATCGCGCACATCAACGACACCGTCGGCGCGATGCCGTACGCCGGCGGACCGGTCGACAACGCGATCGAGCCGCTCCGCGTGAGCCCGATGTTCCTCGCGGCGCTGTACTTCTTCCAGACCACGAGCGAGCTGTGCATCTCGCCGGTCGGGCTGTCGAGCATGAGCAAGCTCGCGCCGACGCGCATGGCCGGCATGGTGATGGGCACGTGGTTCCTCGCGACGGCGATCGGGAACTACCTCGCCGGTCGCGCAGCGGGCCTGACGGCGGACAAGGGCTTCGGCTTCCTGTTCTGGATGCTGATCATCGCGTCGCTGATCGTGGCGGCCGCGCTGTTCCTGATCGCGCCGGTCATCAAGAAGATGATGGCGGGCGGCGAGCCGCAGATCCCGACGGCGCGCGTGGTCGCCGAGGGCGAAGCGACCCCGGCGGCGTGATCGGTCGCTGGATCACTCGCGCGGTCTGACGCAGTACGCCTCGGCGACGATCTCGATCGTCGTCGACGGCGACGTGTTCTTGTAGTCGCAGCGCCACGCCGACGCGGTGCCGGCGTCGGACATCGCGACCGGCCGCGCGGCGGCGAGCTGCGCGAGCCACTGCGGGTCGGCATAGCAGCCGCCGGTCACGAGCAGGTCG
>DASXEF010000141.1:0-2470 GCA_036490255.1 Kofleriaceae bacterium | reverse complement strand
GAGCCGGCGGCGTGCGCCCACGAGAACGCGCCGGTCAGCATCGCGACGACCGCGACGCGCATCGCGACGAGCCCGGATGCATCGTTGAACAGCGCTTCGCCCTGCAAGATGATCATCAGCCGGTGCGGCACGGCGACGCGGCCGGTGATCCCGGCCACCGCGACGGCATCGGTCGGCGATAGCGCCGCCGCGATCGCGAACGCGACCGGCAGCGGCACGCCGGGCACGAGATAATCGGCAAGCACGCCGACGATCAACACGGTGATGACGACGAGCCCGAACGCCATCAGCAGGATCGTCGCGCGATTCGCGCGCAGATCCGATTTCGGCATCCGCCAGGCGTCGATGTAGAGCAGCGGCGGGATCAGCACGAGCAAGAACGCGTGCGGATCGAGCTCGAAGTGCACGCCGATCGGCCACGCGAGGATCGCGCCGGCGAGCGTCTGCAACACCGGCAGCGGCAAGCGCACCCAGCGCACGATGCCCGCGCACACCGCGACGACGGTCAGGCACAGCAGCAGCTGCGTCGCGAGGTCCATAGGCGGACCTTAGCGCGTGTGGTACAGCGCCCGCGTGGACTTGCTGCAAGACTGCTTCGCCGCCAATCGGCAATGGGCCCAACACGCCGTCGAGCACGACCCCGACTACTTCAAACGGCTCGCGCGCCAACAGGCACCGGATCTGTTGTGGATCGGCTGCTCCGACGCTCGCTTGCCGCCGAACGAGATCACCGGCCGCGGCACCGGGGAAATCTTCGTGCACCGCAACGTCGCGAACCTCGTCGAGCACACCGACGTCAATTGTCTATCGGTGCTGCAGTACGCGATCGACGTGCTCAAGATCAAACACGTCGTCATCGTCGGCCACTACGGCTGCGGTGGCGTGCGCGCGGCGATGCAGACGCAGCCGCTCGGGCTCATCGACAACTGGTTGCGCCACATCCGCGACGTTCACTTGTGGAATCGCGACGAGCTCAACGCGATCGCCGATCTCGAGCAGCGCACGAATCGGCTCGCCGAGCTCAACGTGCAAGCGCAGGTCGCGAACGTGTGCCACACGACGATCGTGCAGGACGCGTGGGCGCGCGGCCAGCAGGTGACCGTGCACGGCTGGATCTACGCGCTCAACGACGGGCTGTTGCGCGATCTCGGGCTGACGATCGAGTCGCCCGATCACATTCCGCCCGAGTACCGGCTCTATTAGCGAGTGCGGTGACGCAGCACCGGCAGCGTCGCCTGACCGGCGTTGATCGTGCCGAACGTCTGGGCGGCGATCACCCAATCGGCCTTCGTGTTCGTGTCGACATCGGTATTGCGCTGGATCGACGGGCCGGTCGACGTCGTGCCGGTCGTTTGCATGCCCGCGACCGCAGCCGCGATGTAGTCGGCGTCCGAGTACATCGTCTCGGCCGGCGACCATTGGTTCGCAGCACCGGCGAGATCCGCTGCCGCGATCGTGTCGGACGCGCCGCTTCCGCTGCCCTGCAGGAACACGGTGTCGACCATCGTGCCCGTGCCGTCGAACAGCGTGATCACGTTGTCGGTGGTGCCGACGAGACCGGCGTCCGAGCCCCAGAAGTCGAACGCGGTGTCGTAGTTGCTACCGAACGCCGAGCTGGGTTGATCGGTCGTCGTCAAGAGCTCTTGCGTCGCGCCGTTCGGGTTGCACGCGGCGCTGCCCGAGCTCTCGTGGAACATGACGATCGCGTTCTTCGTGACGTTGAAGCCCTGCGGGAACGTGTAGTTGAGCTCGCTGCCGCTCGTGCTACCGATGCGCTCCACGAGGCGGAAACCACCCATCGTGCCGTCGCTGATGACGCGCAGCTCGACGAGGTCGCAGCTCTTCCCGATGTTCGCGTTGAGCTCGTTGATCACCACGCCGGCTTGCACGGTGAAGCCGAGCACCGTCGCCGAAGGCGTCGGCGGCATGAACGTGTTGCCCATCGTATCTTTGATCGCGGTGCCCGCGAACGTCAGCGTATACGTCGTCCCCGAGGTCTGCGTGCTCGTGGTGAGCGTGACGGTCTTGCCGCTGAGCACGGCGCCGGTGACGGTGAGGCCGCCGTCGAACGTGAACTGATCGCCGTTCGCGTCGATCGTTGTCATGTCGATGTGGCGCGAGAAATCGATGACGACCGTCGTCGCGTTCGTCGCGGCCATCGTCGAGATGATCGGCGCGGGGCAGGTCGTGAGCGAGAAGTCGCTCGTGGTGTAGGCGTTGATCTCGGCGGTGTTGCTGAAGCGGCTGAACGGGACGTTCGTCGCCGTGAACGTGCACGCCGGCGCCATGTCGAGCTGGTCGACGAGCCCGGTCTCGACGCGGAACGTCAGTGCGGTCTGGCCGGTGATCCCCTGCGTGTTGAACGACGCCGACTGGAAGCCGGTGCCCGCGCCTTTGAACGCGTTCGCGACTGCGCCGGTCACCGAGACCAGCATGCTGTCGTAGCTGCCGATGTTGGAGATCAAGTCGG
>DASXEF010000097.1:0-9087 GCA_036490255.1 Kofleriaceae bacterium | reverse complement strand
GAGAACAGCGCGAAGGCGATCGACGCGTGGCAGAAGCTGCTCGCGATCGACGAGAACAACCGCCGCGCGCAAGACGCGCTCAAGAAGCTCTACGTCACCGAAGGTCGCTGGACCGACCTCGAAGAGTTCTATCGCTCGCGCAACAAGATCGACGAGTACATCCGCCAGCTCGAGCGCGAGGTCGAGAGCGGCAGCGAGTCGCAACGCCTGCAGCTCGCGATGAAGATCGCGACGCTGTACCGCGACGAGATGCAGAAGCCCGATCGCGCGATGCGCGCGTTCGAGAAAGTCCTGACGCTCGACGAGCACAACCTCGAGGCCGCCGAGGCGCTGATCCCGCTGTACGAAGCGGGCCGCGATCCGAAGGCACTCGTGCGCGTGCTCGAGATCCAGCTGCGCGCGACGCCGAGCAACGATCAGATCACGCGCCAGGACCGCATGAAGCGGCTCGCGCAGTACAACGAAGAGCGGCTGCGCGATAAGGGCGGAGCTTTCGGTTGGTGGATCAAGGCGCTCTCCGAAGATCACGAGAGCGACGCGATCCACGCCGAGGTCGAGCGCCTCGCCGGCGAGACGCAGGGCTGGAACACGCTCGTCGACGCGTACGCGGCGGCGCTGCCGAAGTTCCGCGACAACCGCGACGCGTTGCCGCTGATGCTGACGATGGCGCGCGTCATCGAGAAAGAGCAGGGCGACGTCGATCGCGCGCTCGAGATGAACCGCCAGATCTTGGCGCTCGACGAGCGCAACGAGCAGGCGCTCGACGCGCTCGAGCGGCTCTATCTCGGCAAAGGCCGGTTCGAAGAGCTGCTGCGCGTCTACGAGAAGAAGCTGGATCTCTCGACCGACGGCGATGAACGCATCGCGATCCAGTCGAAGATCGGCCAGCTCTACGAAGACGAGATCAAAGACGACAAGAAGGCGGTCGCGGCGTACACCGCGATCCTCGATGCGGCCGGCGACGAGCCGAGCGCGCTGCGTTCGTTGGATCGGATCTACGTCCGCAACGAGCTGTGGAAGGAGCTCGCCGACGTGCTCGGTCGTCAGCTGACGATCATCGGGCCCGACGAGAACAAGGCGGAGCACGTCGAGCTGAAGTATCGGCTCGGCCAGCTCAAAGAGAAGCACTTGAACGACATCGCGGGCGCGATCGACGCGTACCGCGACATCTTGGATATCGACGTCGGCCATCCGAAAGGCCGCGACGCGCTCGAGGTCCATCTGCGTGGCGACGACAAGCAGAAGCTCGCCGTCGCGTCGATCCTGGAGCCGGTCTACGAGCAGCTGCAAGAGTGGGCGCCGCTCGTCGGCATCCACGAAATCCAGCTCGCCGCCGAGAAGAATTCTCTGCAGCGGGTGTCGCTGCTCCTGCGCATCGGCGAATTGCAGCGCACGAAGCTGCTCGACGCCAACAAGGCGTTCGACGCGTACGCGCGTGCGTTCAAGCAGGATCCGGGCACCGAAGCAGCGAAAGAGCAGCTCGAGGCTATTGCGCCGCTGATCGACGACGGTTGGGGCCGGCTCGTCAAGCTGTTCGAAGAAGCGCTCGGCAAGCCGGACTTGGATCCGAAGCTCGCCCACGAGCTCGCGACCAAGGTCGCGCGCAACTACGAAGATCGGCTCGCGGATAGCGCGAAGGCGATCGACTTCTTCAAGAAGGCGCTCGCGATCGAGAGCGACGACCTCCACGCTCTCGCCGCGCTCGAAGGCATCTTTACTCGTGACGAAAGGTATAACGAGCTACTCGAGATCTATCGTCGCCGGATCGACATCTCCGAGGACGCCGACCAGCGCCTCGACTTCTTGTATCGCACCGCTGCGATCCACGAAGAGATGCTCGGCGCGCCCGACGAGGCGATCGCGATCTACAACGAGATCCTCGGCCAGGCGCCGGACGATCTGAAGGCACTGCGCGCGTTGGATCGGCTCTACGTCCAGCGCAAGGCGTGGCGCGACCTCGGCGACAACATCAGCCGCCAGCTCACGCTGGTCGAGCGGCCCGACGAGCAAGTCGCGCTGTTGGTTCGCCTCGCGCAGTTGCGCGAGACGCACTTGAACGAGGTCGCCGCGGCGGTCGAGACGTACCGCCAGGTCCTCGATCACGAGGACGGCAACCGCGATGCGGTGCAGGCGCTCGAGCGCTTGATCACGAACCCCGAGCACGAGCTCACGATCGCGACGATCCTCGAGCCGATCTACAAGGCTCGCGGCGAGTGGACCAAGCAGATCGGCGTGTACGAGATCATGGCGCGTCATGCGTTCGATCCGGCGCGCAAGATCGAGCTGCTGCACCAGATCTCGGAATTGCACGAGATCGGCGGCGATAACGCCGATGCGGCGTTCTCGACGTTCTCGCGCGCGATGCGCGAAGATCCGCGCAACGAGACGACGCACGCGCAGATCGATCGACTCGCGCGCGGGCTCGACAAGTGGCCCGACGTCGCGGCGCTGTACGACGACATCGCGACGCACGCGAGCGAAGACGATCTCAAGGTCTCGCTGCTGTTCCGGCGCGCGCAGATCCAGGAGACCGAGCTCCGCGACGACAAGGGCGCGGTCGAGACCTACGAGCGCGTGCTCAAGATCTCGCCGCAGACCGTCGAAGCGGCGAGCGCGATCCAGACGATCCACGAGCGCACGGGCGAGTGGCCCAAGCTCGTCGACATCATCAAGCGCAAGAGCGAGCTGCTCACCAACTTGGACGAGCGCAAGGCGCTGCTGTATCGCGCCGCGCAGATCGAAGAAGAGGTGCTCGGCAACTCGGACGCGGCGATCGCGACGTTCCGTCAGGTGCTGTCGATCGATGACGTCGACCTGCCGGCGATGGATGCACTCGAGCGCATGTACGTGCGGCTCGCGCGCTGGGAACCGCTCAAAGACGTCTACGCGAAGAAGGCCGACCTCGCCGAAGATCCCGAGGACAAGAAGCGCATGCTTTACGTCCTCGCGCAGGTCTACGACCGCGAGCTCGGCGACGTCGCGAAGGCGATCGAGACGTATCAGGCGATCCTCGATCTCGACGCCGACGAGCTACCGGCGATCCAATCGCTCGATCGGCTCTACGGCGCCGCCGAGCGCTGGTACGACTTGCTCGGCAACCTGGAGCGCCAGGTCGAGCTCGCCGATGTGACGGGCGAGACCGTCGGGCTCAAGTACCGCATCGGTAACCTGTGGCAGCTGCGCTTGGGCGATGTCGCGCGCGCGATCGAGAGCTACCGCGAAGCGTTGGACATGGATCCGTCGCATGCCGAGACGCTCGCTGCCCTCGGCGGCTTGGTCCGCGGCAAGGTCGAGCCCGTCATGGCGGCTCGCGTGCTCGAGCCGATCTACGACACGCAAGGCGAGTTCGGCAAGCTCGTCGAAGTGCTCGAGGTGATGGTCGCGCATAACGACGACGCGTTGGCGCGCGTCGAGATCCTGCATCGCATCGCGCGGCTGCACGAGCAGATGCTCGGCAACGGCCACGCGGCATTCGACGCCTATTCGCGCGCATTGCGCGACGACGCGGGCAACGCCGACACGCTCGGCCACATCGAGCGCCTCGCGGCGATCACCGGCACGTGGGAGCCGCTCGCGCAGCTCTACGGCGCCGAGGCCGCGAAGTCACTCGACGTTCCGCGCCAGGTCGATCTGTACACGCGGCTCGCGCGCGTCTACGAGCAGGAGCTCGCGGACGTCACGCGCGCGATCGCGACGCTGCGCAAGCTGCTCGAGGTCGAGTTCGACAACAAGCCGGCCGTGCTCGCGCTCGATCGGTTGTACTCGGCGACGAACGCGTGGCCCGAGCTCACCGACATCTTGCGTCGCGAAGCGCAGCTCGCGCAGAACGATAACGAGATCGGCGAGCTCCAGTTCCGCCTCGGCCAGGTGCTCGAGACGCAGCTCGGCGACCGCAAGGGCGCGGTCGATGTCTATCGCGAGATCCTGAGCGCGCACCCGACGCACGAAGCGGCGACGGTCGCGCTCGAGAGCATGTTCCACGCGGGACATCTCCAGCTCGAGATCGGCAACGTGCTCGAGCCGCTCTACGAAGCGGCCTCCGAGTTCGGCAAGCTGCACGCGATCCACGAAGTCCAGCTGACGAAGCTGCAAGGTCCGGATCGCCAGTCGATGTATCAGCGGCTCGCCGAGCTCGCCGAGTCGCGGCTCTACGATCAGAGCAAGGCGCTCGACTGGTGGTCGGCCGCGTTGATCGAAGATCCACGCTGGGACCGCTCGGTCGAAGAGAGCGAGCGGCTCGCCGGTGAGACCGGCGCGTGGCAGCAGATGGTCCACGCGTACACGAACGCGCTCGAGACTGCCAAAGGCCAGGACGTCAACGTCGTCAAGAAGCTGACGTTGCTCAGGCTCGCGCGCGTCTACGAGTTCGAGCTCCACGATCCCGCGCACGCCGTCGAGACGCACCTGCGCGTGCTCGATATCGACGCCAAAGACGCCGACGCGCTCGCCGCGTTGGATCGCCTGTACTTCGGCGCCGGCATGTTCGACGACCTCGCCGAGATCCTGCGGCGGCGCATCGAGATCACGACCGATCCGGACGAGCAGCTCGAGCTGTACTTCCGGCGCGGCGCGATCTTCGCCGACGCGCTCGGCGATCTCGAGCAGTCGCTCAAGTGCTACACGAGCGTGCTCGATACCGAGAGCCGCAATCGCCGCGCGCTCGAAGCGATCGAGGCCATCCACTTCCGCCGCGAGGACTGGAAGCGGCTGTACGAGGTCTACGAGAAGCTGATCGATACCGCAGATGCCGACGCCGAGATGGCCGACATCTACGCGCGCATGGCGCGGCTCGCCTCCGATGCCTTGAACGAAGAGGACAAGGCGATCGAGCTGCTGTCGCGCGTGCTCGACATCCGCGGCGAGGAGCCGCAGGCACTGGCCGCGCTCGCCGATCTGACGACGCGCCGCCAGAAGTGGGAAGAGCTCGTCGAGATCGTCGAGCGCCAGATCGCGGTCGCCCCCGGCGATCACGATCAGATCGTGCTCTACAAGCACCTCGGCAAGATCTGGGAAGACAAGCTCGGCCGCGAACGCAACGCGCTCGACTCGTGGCTCGCCGCCGATCGCATCGACGGCAACGACCTCGAGACGCTGCGCTCGTTGGCGCGGCTGTATCGATCCACGCAAGCGTGGGACGAGCTTAGCCAGACGATTCGCCGCATCATCGACGTCGGCCAGCTGGCCGGCAGCGTCGACGAGAACGAGACGATCGAGCTGTACGCACAGCTCGGCCAGCTCGAAGGCGACGTGCTCGGCCGCGTCGACGAGGCTGTCGACGCATGGCGCCGCGTGATCGCGATCGATCCGTCGGACTTCCGGGCGCTACAGGCGCTCGAGAACTTGTTCGTGCGCGAAGGTCGTTGGGAAGAATCGATCGACGTGCTCGAGAAGCGCGCGCTCGTGCTCGACGACGAAGACCAGCGCCGCGAGACGCTGCTGCAAGCGGCGTCGACGTGGGAAGAGAAGGTCGAAGATCTCACCCGCGCCGCGCAGGTCTACGAGCGGGTCCGCGCCAGCGATCCGACGAACTCGGTCGCGAGCGATCGGCTCGAGGCGATCTATCGCCAGCAGTACAAGTGGACCGAGCTCGTCGAGATCTTGCTCGAGCGCTCGGAGATCGTCCCCGACGTCGAGCAGCAGATCCAGATGCTGAATCAGGTCGCCAAGATCTACGAGACCGAGATCGGCGATCAGGAGAGCGCGTTCTACGTGTTGCAGGCCGCGTTCAAGCGCGACTACTCGCACGATCAGACCGCGCGCGAGCTCGAGCGGCTCGCGACGGCGACGAACCGTTGGCAGGAGCTGCTCGACGAGTACACCAATCGCGTCAACGAGCTCGAGCGCGAGGACCGCGGCGCGGCCGCGGACCTCTGGGTCAAAGTCGGATTCTGGTACAGCGAGCACCTCAGCCACCTCGAGTACGCGATCCACTCGGTACAGCAGGCACTGCGGATCGATCCGGCGCACACCGGTGCGCTCGCGGGCATCGCCGATCTGCAGCGCAAGCGCGGCAGCTGGAGCGAGCTGATCGAGACGCTGCAACGCCACGCGGCCGTCGAGCCGGCGCCCGAGAAGAAGACCGATCTCTACGTGCAGCTCGCCGAGTTGCTCGAGCGTCAGATGCAAGACGTCGGTGGTGCGATCCACGCCTATCAACAGGCGTTGGTCCACGACGGCTCGAGCAAGACGGCCCTCATCGCACTCGAGCGGCTGTATCGCCGGACCGAGCAGTGGGAGCCGCTGATCGACGTGATGTCGCGTCGCGCGGAGCTGTCGACCGACGACCAGGAGATCATCCGGTTCCGCATCGAGATCGGCACGATCTGGGACGTGCGCTTGTTCGACGCCGGCCAGGCGATCGGCGCGTTCCAGAAGGTCCTCGATCTCGACCCGGCGAACCTGACCGCGCTGCGTGCCCTCGAGCAGCTCTACGAGAAGACCGAGCAGACCGAGAAGTACCTCGACGTGCTCGAGGCTCAGCTCGACGCGTCGCCGTCGGACGCCGAGCGCGTGTCGCTGTACGAGCGCATGGCCGCGGCGTGGGAAGAGCGCTTCGGCAAGCTCGACCGAGCCGCCGAGGCCCTCGAGAAGATCGTCGCGATCGATAGCCGCAACTACGGCGCGTATCGCGAGCTCGCTCGCCTGTATTCGCAGGCCGGCAAGTACGAAGCGCTCGTCGAGACCTATCGCAACCACATCGGCGCGACCACCGACGTCACCACGCGGGTCGAGCTGTACGTCGCGATGGGCCAGGTCTACGAGCAACAGCTCGGTGAGGTCGATCGCTCGATCGAGGCATACAACGACGTGCTCGCGTTCGATCCGAACGAGGTGCGCGCGCTCGATGCACTCGGCCGCCTGTACGAGAAGATCAGCGAGTGGGACCGCGCGATCGACATCAGCTCGCACCTGGTGACGCTCGCCGACGATCCGCGCAAGCAGGTCGATCTCTACGCGCGGATGGGCCGCATCCAGTACAGCCAGCTCGGCGACGCCGAAGGTGCCGAGACGAACTTGCTGCGCGCGTTGGCGATCGATCCCGGCTACGTGCCGGCGATGGAAGCGCTGACGAAGCAGTACTCGGATCGCGGCGATTGGCTCAAGGCCGCGCAGATGATGGTGCGCGCCGAAGGCTACACGCCGGTCGCGATCGACAAGGTTCGCCTGCTATTCGAGGCCGCGAACATCTACGCGTACAAGCTGCGCCAGGACGATCAGGCGAAGCAGTACTACGCCGCGGTGATCTCGCTCGATCCCGAGCACGTCGAAGCGGGTCGGCCCCTCGCCGACTTGTACTTCCACGACCAGCAGTGGGCCGAGCTGTCGCCGGTGATCGACATGCTGTGCCGCAAGGTCGGCCAGCTGCGCGCGGATCCGAAGGAGCTCAACGAGCTGTATTACCGCGCGGCGAAGACCGCCGACGAGCTCGGCGACTTCCAGAAAGCGCTCGGCTACTACAAGGCCGCGTACGACATCGACTCGACGTTCTTGCCGACGCTGGTCGGTCGCGCCGACCTGCTGTTCAAGATGCAGGACTGGGATGCGGCTGGAAAGATCTACCAGACCATCCTCGTCCAGCACCGCGAAGGTCAGGACGAAGCGGAGATCGTCCGCGTCTACAACCGCCTCGGCAACGTTCGCCAGGCGATGGGCGATCGCAAGAAGGCCCTCAACATGTTCGAGAAGGCCCTGGAAATGGATCCAGGGCATCGCGAGACGTTGCAGGCCGTCATCGATCTGCAGTCGCAGCAGGGCGATTGGGAAGCCGTCATCCACGCCAAGCGCGGCTTGATGGCGACCGCCGATAACAAGGAGAAGATCATTCTCCTCGACCAGATCGGCGGCATCTACCACGAGCGCTTGCAGAACGCGCAGAAGGCGACGGCGGCCTACGTCGAGGCCCTCGAGGTCGCGCCGGAAGATCACCAGCTGCTGCAGAAGCTGCTCGAGCTCTACAGCGAGACCAAGCAGTGGAAGAAAGCGGTCGAGACGATCGAGCGGTTCGTCTCGCTCGAGAGCGACGGGCCTCGCAAGGGCGCCTACTACTACGCCGCGGCGACGCTGTGCCGCGACGAGCTCAAGTCGCTCGACGAAGCGGTCGACTACTACAACCGCGCGCTCGATAGCTACTTCGCGCAGCCCGAGAAGCTGAACGAGCAGAGCTTGCCGCGCGCGCTGAAGTCGTTCGAAGCGATCGACAAGGTCCTGACGACGAAGCGCGACTGGAAAGCGCAAGAGCGCGCCTACCGCGACATGGTGAAGCGCCTGCCGCAGCCGAACACGCCGGCGGGGCAGATGCCGATGTTCCACAAGCTGCGCGTCGGTCTGTTCGACGGGCTCGGCGAGATCTATCGCTCGCGCCTCAAGCACTACCAGTCGGCGACGCAGGCCTACGAGGTCGCGCAGCAGATGGATCCGAAGAACGAGCTGCGTCCCGACGGCACGGATCGCGCCGAGATCTTGGCCGAGCTCTATCTCGTCGCCGGTCCGGACTACACCGACAAGGCCGTCGAGCAGCACATGCGAATGCTGCGCAACGAGCCGTTCAAGTACGACTCGTACAAGGCGCTGCGCCGCATCTACATGGACACGCACCAGTACGACAAGACGTGGTGCGTCTGTAACACCCTCGCGTTCTTGAAGAAGGCGGATCCGGACGAGCTGCAGTTCTACGAGCAGTACAAGCCGCGCGGCCTCGTCAAAGCCAAGAACATGATGAGCAACGAGACGTGGGGCAAGCTCGTCCACCCCGACGAGAACCGCTACATCTCGGCCATCTTCGCCGCGTGCTGGCAGGGCGTCGCCGCGATGAAGGCGTTCCCGCACAAAGACTTCGGCATCAAGCGCAAGGACCGCCGCCAGCTGCAGGGCGATCCGTTGATGTTCTCGAAGCTGTTCTACTACGTCGCGCAGGTGCTCAACGTGCCGCTGCCGGAGGTGTACCTCGTCGAGGACAACAAGGCCGCGGACATCCAGCTCGCGAACGCGATCGAGAAGAGCGAGCTGACGCCGTCGTTCGTCGTGCGCCCGCACTTGCTGCAAGGCAAGAACGAGCGCGAGGTGGCGTTCCTGTCGGCACGCCGGCTG
>DASXEF010000059.1:0-4235 GCA_036490255.1 Kofleriaceae bacterium | reverse complement strand
CCACGAGCCGCCGCTCGCGCGCTCGAGGCGCTGGCCGAGCTCGTAGCCGTGGGTGGCGCCGTCTTGCAGTGCGATCAGCAGTGCGACGCGGACTTCGCCGTGGCGCATGCGTCCGCGGCCGCGGTCGCCCGCATCGTGGGGGTTGATTTCGTGATCGCGGCGCCGATGGCGACCGCGAATGCGTTCGTTATGTCTCATATCGCGATATATCGTAATGCAACACGAACGATTGTCAACTATCGCTAGTTTCGCGAGCGATCACGCCGCGATAACGATGCCGGCGAGCATCGTGGCCGCCGCGGCGACGACCAGCGCGACCGCGAAGAACGTCGATCGCTCGTAGCGCGCGGCATCGCCGACGCCCGCCGCGATCCGCCAGATCGCGATCGGAATCGGCAGCGCCGCGAGCGCGACGGCGATCGCAGGGACGCCGAGCGCGTAGGCGATCGGCAGCCACAGATAGGCCGCGGCCGTGACGATCGCGTAGAGCTTCGCGGCGGCTCGCGTGCCGAGCCTGACGACGAGCGTGCGCTTGCCGGTCGCGGCATCGCCGGCGGCGTCGGGAAACTCGATCGCGAGCAGCATCGCGAATTGCAGCAGTGCGGCCGGCGCGAACGCGGCGAGTGCGATGCGTGCACCGGCGAGATCCGGCGCTTGCAGCGCGAAGCCGAGCCACGGCACGAGCCCGGTGACGACGATCGCGGTGTCGAGCTCGCCGAGGCCCGACGCGCACAATCGAAACGGCGGCGCGTTGTAGGCCCATGCGAGCGCACCCATCGCGATCATCACGCCGACTTGCTCGCGCAGCAGGCCGATCATCGCCACGCCGATCGCGGCGAAGCCGAGCGCCGCGATCAACGCCGCCGATCGCGGCAGCTCGCCGCCGGGTAACACGCGGCTGCCGCCGGACCATCGCGTCGGCGTGGTGTTCGCGCGATCGGCGTCGAGATCGAAGTAGTCGTTCGCGTAGTGCGTCATCAGCTGGAACGCCGTGACCGCGGTTTGGCCGAGCGCGTAGCGATGCCAATCGATCGCGTGGCCGCCGAGGCACGCGATCGACGCGCCGAGCGCGAAGTTGAGCAAGCCGCCCACGAGAAACAGCGGACGGCCCAACTTTATGAACGCTACGACTTTGCGCACTTCAAGAACGGGCCGCCGGCGGCACTCGTCGCCTCGGCGTTCGGCCGCTTGAACCGTACCATCACGGGCTTCGGCAAGATGCTGCGCGCGACGACCGCGAGCTTGCAGTGCTCGGTCGGCGCGTGCAACACAGCTTTCCCGCTGACGACCTCGGCCGCGAGCGGCTTCGCGTTGTTCGGTTTGTCGTCGAGGAATCCCTGCGCGACGGCTTCGGCTTGATCGACGCACGCGAGATAGAGCCGCGCCGCGCCGCCGTCGACCTGTGCGTCGATCGACATTCCTTTCGGATCTTCGTACGGCCCGAACATCATCACGCCGTTCGGCTGCAGCTCGGCGGCGATGTCCATCGTCTGGCCGATCGGCGCCGGCGCCATCTCGCCCTTCTTCGGCCGATCCATCGCGAATCGGATCGCCGACGTGCACAGGTCGACCGTGATCGCGAAGCCGTCGTGGAACGCCTTGCCGAACATCTGCTCGCCCTGCTGCTGCGCCGACTTCTTGCCCTCGCGATCGGGCGACTTGCCGAACACGCTGCCCATGCCGCCGACGATCGACGACCACGCGCCCTTCGGATCGACCGAGACGTCGCCGACCGGCGTGAACTTCACCTCGGGATCGCGATCCGGCGTGAACCACAACGTCACGACGTGATCCGGTCGCGAGTACGCGATGTCGAACGCACCGACGAGCTTCAAGTCGACGCCGAACTTCACCCACTGATCGACCTCGAACGTGCCGCCGGCTTGATGCTTGACCGTGTGGTTCCACTGCCAGCCGTTGCCCGCGAGCTCGAACGTGACGTGCATGCGATCGGCTTCGAGCGTGATCTTGCACTGGCGGATCCACAGCACGCCGGTGACTTTGGATTTGTCTTTGTCGTCGACCATGCCGCGCATGTCGTGCTCGAACTGCTCGCACGCCTTCGACGACACGAGATCGGCGACGAGCGCGCGCATGTCGTGATCGCCGACGGCGTCGCGGAGCGGAACCTGCGGCTTCGGGGCGACTTGTGGGTCTTGTTTCGGCTCGTCGCGATGTGCGTGCGAGCACGCCGCAACGAGCGCGAGCGCGAGAACGGCGTGGAGCTTCATGCGGCCCTGAGCTGCAAGCGAAAGACCACGCAGCCGCGGTATCATCGCGACATGCGCGTTCTCCTCGGAACGATGGCCATCTTCGCGCTCGCGAGCTGCGACCCGCCCCCGCCCAGCTACGCGCAGTATCGATACAACAACGATCCGTCTCAGAATCCGAATCCGCCGCCGGCGTATTCGAACGATCCGAACGCGCCGCCGTCGACGTACCCGCAACAAGGACCGCCGCCGCCGCCCGGACCGGCGCCGACGTACGGCGGCTACACGACGACGACCGTGCCGCCGCCGTCGCCGAACAACAACAACGGCGCGCCGCCACCGATGGGCGGCACCTATACGACGACGGTCGTGCCGCCACAAGCTCCGGCCGCTGCGCCGCCGCCGGCCGCGAATTATCCTGCCGCGCCACCGCCGGCTGCGGGGATGCCTGCGCCGCCGGCGCCCGTCGGCGAGTCGTCGCTCGCGAGCGGCGCGTACACGTGCTTTCAAGTCGGGATGGGCGGCTACGTCGCGAGCACGCTCGTGAACGTCACGATCAATCCCGACGGCTCGTATCAAGTCGGCGGCTACAACAACGCGGGCGGCTCGTATCGCACCGACTCGGTATCGATCTATTTGAACGGCGGCCCGCTCAACGGGTGGATCGGTGCGATCGGCGCGAATGCGAAAGGACCGCTCGTGCGTTTTCGCCCGGATGCTCCGAATAACCCCGGGCGCGACATGCACCAGGGCGATCAAATGTGCTTTCTGCGGTTCTAACGAGCTGGTCGCCGCTTTGCAGAACATGAGGTCATGCTGACCATCCTCGTGATCCTTTTGCTCATTGCTCTTCTCGGCGGCGGCGTCGGCTATGGCCGCTATGGTTTCGCAGGGATGTCGCCTGCGGGCCTGCTGATCATCATCTTGATCGTCCTCGCGCTGACCGGCCGCTTGTAGATCGCGCACAAACGTACGCAACTTGTACGGGGCCGTGCCGATACGCGCCCCATGGCCGACCTCTCCGCGCTAAGAGCCGCGTATTCGCGGCGCGATCCCACCGCCGATGCCATACGCCGCGAGCTCGCTCGAACGATCGGCGATGGCATCGGCTACTACGAGCTGCTTTGTCTCGTCGCCGAGCAGGCGTGGCTCGGTGGCGAGCATTGCCGCGCGGAATCGCTGTTGCGACGCGCGGCGTTGATCGCCGATTTGCACGATCACGATCCGCGCGGTGCCGCACGCCGGCTCACTACGTGGATCGCAGATGGACTGCAATCCGTTCCCGCGATCGCGAGCTCGATGCTCGCGACCTGCACGGTGATCGATGTCGAGCTGACGTGCGCGCTCATGCGCTTCGATCACCGCACGCTCGATCACGTGCCGATGATGTGTCTCGACGACCGCTGGCTGATCGTGACCGGCATCGCGAGCGGCGGTGGCAAGTTGTCGGCGCGCTGCGCGGTGCTCGTCGATGCGATCATGGCTCATCACAATCGCGGACTCGCCGCCGGCGCGCCGTACGATCCGAACTTCATCGGCGTCAAACGCGTCGACGCGCGCCTGATCGGCAGCGCCGAGGTCTCGGCGCTCGCTCCGAAGCTGCGGCGCTCGGCGTGGTCGCCGTCGCCGCTCTACGTGATCGACGGCGCGCGATTCGCGGCGCTGACGCCCGCGCAGCTCCACGCGCTCGTCGGTAACTGACCGCACGCGGCGCGTACAGCGTTGTCTGGATCTCGTACGTTCGTCGCGTTGCCGAAACGGCAAGTCGAACGAATCACGGCCGAACTGCAACGCCGCGCGCTGGCGCGCGACTTGCTCCACTCGCGCCTCATGCGCCAGACCGCCGGGTTGGTCACCGATATGATGACGCTCGCTCGCCTCCACGCCGCGCTCGACAGCGTCGTCGAAGCACGCCAGCTCATCACGACCATCCACGAGAGCTCTCCGACGCCACGCCCGGGGCTCGAACACATCGGCACGCTGTTCGACGAAGCGCGCGAATTGTTGCGCGCCTTGCTGACCCCG
>DASXEF010000125.1:0-8145 GCA_036490255.1 Kofleriaceae bacterium | reverse complement strand
CGGGTTCGCGCAATGCGGCAGCTATCCGGCGTCGCTCGTGCTGCTGTTCTGCGCCGGCTTCTTCGAGCTGTCGTTCACCAGCATGACGCAGGCGCTCATCCAGCTGAACGCGCCCGACGCGATTCGCGGCCGCGTGCTCGGCTTGTTCAACATGACGGCGATGGGCCTGCGCGCCTTCTCGGGCATCACGGTCGGCTTGGTCGGCGCGGCGATCGGCGTGCAGCTCTCGCTCGCGATCGCGGCCGGTTGCTTTGCAGCCACGATCGGAACCGCGATCTTGACGATGCGAAACACGCAACCATAGGGTTGCGTGCGTCATCGAATCGTGCAACTAATCGGTTGCATGACTGACAAGATCGAAAAACGCACGTTCCTGCGCGCCAGCCGCGCGAAAGTCTGGCGCGCGATCAGTAACGCCGAGCAGTTCGGCGCCTGGTTCGGCGTCAAATTCGAAGGCCCGTTCGTCGTCGGCGCGTCGCTGAACGGCTCGATCACCGAGCCGAAAGGCTACGAGCATCTCCCGTTCGCGATCGAAGTCGTCGAGCTGCGCGCCGAGACGTACTTCGCGTACCGCTGGCATCCGTTCGCGATCGAGCCGAACGTCGACTACTCGCACGAGCCGATGACGCTCGTCGAATTCGAGCTCGCCGATGCCGACGGCGGCTGCCAGCTGACGATCCGCGAGACCGGCTTCGACAAGCTCCCGGCGGCGCGCCGCGCCAAGGCGCTCGAGATGAACGACGGCGGCTGGGCCGAGCAGATGCGGCGCATCGAGACGTATGTCGCGTAGCGCGCTGCAGGCCGGAGATGCCGCGCCGGTGTTCGCCGCGCTCGGCGATCCGACGCGACTCGCGGTCGTGCGCCGGCTCTGCGCGGCAGGTCCGCAGTCGATCGCACAGCTCAGCGACGGTGCCGACGTCACGCGTCAGGCGATCACGAAGCATCTGCTCGCGCTCGCCGACGCCGGCCTCGTGCGCGATCGCAAGCTCGGCCGCGAGCGGATCTTCGAGCTCGAGCCGCGCCGGCTTGCTGCGGCTCGCTCGTGGATCGATCAGATCTCGCTCGAGTGGGACTCGGCGATCGAGCGCCTCCGCAAGTTCGTCGAAGACTAGGAGCCCGATCATCGGGCACGAGCGGTACCGAATTCGCTTAACGTTTCTTCGAGATATCGCGACCTGTGCGGTAGCGCCCGAATGCACCCGAGCGCTTGCGCCCGCCGGACCCACGCGTGGCGAGCGCATCGGCGCGGGTTTCGAGCGTGCCACCGTGCGCCATCCCGTTACGCATCGCGGCGACGTCTGGCTCGATGTCGCGCGGGTTGTGCAAGCGATCGAGCTCCGGCAACGGGTTCACGACGACGGGCTTCTCGTCGTCGCCGAGCTGATCGGCTTTCTGCGGGCGATGATTTCGGTTGGGCATACCGCAACAACCTGCATCGCCCGAGCCGGCTGGCAACGCGGCACGTCGCTTGCTTTGTATCAGCTTGCGATGGCGATCCCAAAGAGTGCTCCACGGCGCGGCCGAGTCTTGGTTGTCGACGACGAAGCCGACGTGCGCGCTCTCATGCAAACCGTGCTCGAACGCAACGGGTTCGACGTCATCACGGCAGACGGCGGCTCCGATGCGCTCGCCTATCTGGCGCACGACACGCCCTCGCTGATCTTGCTCGACCTCGACATGGACGACATGACCGGCTGGGAAGTGCTCACGATGCTGCGGCGGCACCCGAGCTTCGGCAAGTTCAAGGTGATCGTCGTGTCGGGTGCAAAGGGCGCGGTGCCGAAATGGTGCGGTCACCTTCGCAAGCCGTTCAGGCTCGATGCGTTGCTCGAGCTGGTCGACGGCGACAAGCCGGCTAGCGCACCGTCGTCGTGATCGCGATCGCTCGCCGCAGCGTCTTGGTCACCGGCGTCTTGTCGGCGATCTCGCCGAGCCGATGACGCTGCTCGTCGCTGAGCGCAGCGCCGAACGTGATCGTCCGCGCGATCGTCTCGGCCTCGCCGTCGCGCGTCATCTCGAGGTCGACCTTGATCTCGCCGAGCTCCCAGCCCTTGCGCTCGGCGTACATGCGCAGCGTGATGCTCGTGCACGCGGCGAGCGACGCGACGAGCAGTCCGTACGGCGCGATGCCGGCATCCGCGCCGCCGAGCGCGACCGGCTCGTCGGCGACGACCTCGTGGTGGCCCACGCGAATCGCCTGCGCGTAGCGGGCTGGCTGGCTGGTCAGATGAGCGGTCGCGAGTCGCGTCGAATCCATCGCCGCAGTATGCTCGTGGCGATGGCGACGTACGAGTATCACTGCAAAGCGTGCGGTCGTGAGTTCGAGGCCGTGCAGAAGATGAGCGACCCCGACCTCGTCAAATGCGAGGTCTGCGGCAAGGACGAGCTCGAGAAGCTGATCTCGTGGACATCGGTCGGCTCTGATGGCTGGCGCGCGGCGCTCACAGCCCCCAATCCCAAAGAAGCGTTCAAGGGCATTCACGCGGTCGATCGCAGCCGCAATCGCGAGCGGTTCAAGGGCAACACCGTCGAGACGGCGGACCAGACCGAGCCGATCGAGACGATCGAGATGACCGACCCCGCCGAGATTCCTGCCGTGGCGCCGAAAAAAGATGACGCGTAGCTGACGCGCGCGGCATCGAACTCGGGTGTGGGCGATCGATCGACGCTACGTCGCGGTGGTCGCGGTGGCGATCGTCTGGCTCGGCGCGCTCGGCGCCTGGCATCTGACGCACGCGCCGCCGGTCGCGGTCGCCGCAGCGTTCGATCTCGTCGTCACCGCCGGAGCGGTCGCGTACTGGCTCGGCGTTCGCGGTCGCGCGCTCGGCCTCGTCGTCACGGCGGGCATGCTCGCCGCGAAGCTCGCGCTCGGCAGCGTGCTCGTCGTCGCGGTGATCGTCGAGATCGCCGCGATCGGCTTCGCGCTCACGCGACGCGGCATCGCGTTCGAGATCTTCGCGACCGAGCTTCGCATCCTGCGCGCCGCGATCTTCGGCTGGCGCGTGCGTCAGACCGGCGCGTTCACGGTGCACCGCTCGAGCAGCTGGGCGTTGACCGCCGGCGTGCTCGCCGCGCTGACGCTCGTCGAAGCGCCGCTCGTGCACCTCGTCGTCGTCGCATTCGGCCATCCGACCGCGGCGTGGATCGTGTCGGCGCTGTCGCTCTACGGCGCGCTTTGGCTCGTCGGCGATGTCAACGCGCTGCGAGCCGGCGGCCTGCGCATCGCAGACGGCACGCTCGTCGTCGCGCTCGGCGCGCGCTGGCGCGGTGCGATCGAGCTCGCGACGATCGATCGCGTCGCGCTCGCGAGCGGGCCGGCCGAGCTCGATGTCGCGATCGCGACGGCGAACGTGGTGATCGAGCTGCGCGAGTCGGCGACGCTCGTCGGCTTGTTCGGCCGCACCAAGCGCGTCCGTTCGATCGCGTTCGAGCTCGACGAGCCAGTTGCGTTCGTCGCTCAGCTCGCGCCGTACTTGCGCGCGTGATCGTCGAAGTGCAGCAAGTGCAGCTCGGCGTACTCGGGCTTCGTGCACCAGCCGTATGCGAGGTGTGGCGCGAGCATGCCGTCGAATGCGGAAAATGCGCGCGCCGCGGCGAGTGCGCGATCACATGCCTCGTCGAGCGGGATCGCATCGGAGATTTCCGCAGCGCCGGCGATCGGCGCGGTGACGTCGTGCGACATCGAATGCGCGCGCAGGAAGCGGCGCTTCACGATGGGGCCGATCGTCGCGCGGAACAATCCCGAGCGCAGCTTCGGATAGCGCGTCATCGAGCACTCGATCGATTGCGCGCAATGCGCGATCGCGCGTGCGAGCGACCAGCTGCGAAATGCGGGTGCCGGCGAGCCACGCAGTGCGGAAACGCGCTCGCGAAATGCCTCGATCGGATCTGCCACGCCGCGAGCATATCGCGCGCGCACGCGCGCTGGCTCGGGCGATGCAACAGCCATGGATCATGTCGCGCATCCTATTTGCCACCGTGCTTCTGGTTGGGCTCGCAGCGCCGGCGATGGCGGAACCCAGCGATCCGAATGATGTCGCCGGCGATCGTTCGCGTGCCGATGAGGCACGGCACAACGTCGTGGTCGATGCCAAATTGGTCGACGTCGAGGTCCAGCGCGTGAGCGACCTCAAAGTCTCGTGGGATCGCGCCGTGCGCGAGAACCACCCCGACGAGGCGGGTCGCTACGCGAAGCTGCACTCCGACGAGCTCGAGAATCTACAGCGCGCTCGAGAAGCGCTGCGCACCGCGCGTGAAATCCTGGGCGAGTCGCGCGAGCGCGTGCGGGCCGACGAGTTCCGTCAGCAGAATCGGCTGAACACCTAGCGCGCGCGTGAGGCTCGACGCGGCATCGTGCGGACGCGAGCCGCTTTCGGATCGTGGACAGGTTCCGCGACGATGTCGTCGTCGCCGAACGGGTAGGTCGGTTTTGGGGATTCGGGGTCGGACTGCGAGCTCATGTCTGCTCGCAATGCGGTGCGCGTGCCAAGCTTCTGCGTGGTGCTCGAGCGCGGCGACATCCAGTTCTGCTTCCAGCCGACGGTGCAATCGGCCGACGCGCCGACCGTCGAGCTCGGCGTACAGAGCCTGTTCGCGATCCTGTCGCCCGAAGGTCGCGAGCTGCATCGCCGCCTGCGCGTCGGCAAAAAGCGGATGCCGCAAAAGCCACGCGAACGGTTCTGGGCGCGAATCGAGCGCGTCGGGTCGTTGCAACGCGCGCTCGGCGACAAGCTCGAGCCCGAGACGTACACGACGAAGACGCGTGGCGAGCGCTATCAGCCGGCGGCGCGGCTCGTCGCGGTCGGCACGTACGCGTTCGTCCAGCACGGCGATCACGTGCACTTCGAGTACGAGGTCGAATCGACCGGCGAAGCGATGGCGATCGACAGCGGCAGTCACATCGTGCTGTTCGAATCGACCGGCGAAGGTCGTGCGACGTGGAGCCATCGCGGCTCGATCGAGCTGCTCGATGACGAAGGCGCCGAGCTCGTGCTCGTCGGCAGCTGCGAGCTGATATAACGCAGCCGTGCAGTTGCACCACGAGCTCGCGCGGCACTTTGCCGAGCTGCGTACGATCCGCACGCGCGCGCAGCTCCACGCGAGCGCGCTGTGGGCGAGCATCGGCGGCGAAGTCGATCGCTTGCTCGATAGTGTCGAGCGCGGCGATCGCGCCGATGCAAAGCCGCCCGAGAAATCGCTGCGCGCCGTCGCGTGGAACATCCAGCGCGGCATTCACTTCGACAAGCTGCGCGCCGCGTTGACCGACGATCCGATCCTGCGCACCGCCGACGTGCTGTTGCTCTCCGAAGTCGACAACGGGCTCGGTCGCTCGAGCAATCGCAACGTCGCGCGTGATCTCGCCGACGCGCTCGGCATGAGCTACGCGTTCGGCGTGTCGTACATGACGCTCGAGGACGATCACCTCGAGAATCCCGAGGGTCGCGAGAACACGCTCGCGCTCGCCGGTAGCGCGATCTTGTCGCGCGCGCCGATCAGACGCGCGATCAACGCGGACTTGCCCGAGCTGCGCGACAAGTTCAGCTCGAGCGAGAAGCGGCTCGGCAAGAAACGCGCGGTGATCGCCGAGCTCGAGACTGCGAGCGGGCCGATCGTCATCGCGCAGGCGCACCTCGATTCGAACGCGTCGTCGCGCCAACGCGCCGAGCAGCTCGCCGCGTTGCTCGCGCAATCGAAGCAGCTCGCCGTGCCGCGCATGCTCGTCGGCGGCGACTTCAACACGACGACGTACGATCTCGAGTCGAAGTGGCGACTCGTCAAAGACATCGTGCACAAGCTGTTCGTCACCGGCTTCGACGGCACCGTCGCGAACTACATGACGCCGGACCGCCGCTACGAGCTGCCGATCTTCGCCGCGCTGCGCGACGCCGGCTTCGCGATCGACGGCTTCAACGATCGCGCGGCCGGCTCGATGAACTACGACTTCAGCGATCCGTACACGCTGAACAAAGTGAGAACGGCCGTCGGCGGCATGCTCACGCGCTGGCTCGTACGCCGGCTGCGCAAGTTCGGCGGCGTGGTGCGCGCGCGACTCGATTGGTTCGCGGGTCAAGGCGTGACGCCGCTCGAATCGCGCGTCGTGCACATCGACGGTCACGCGACCGATCACGACGCGGTCGTGGTCGACGTCGCGATTTGATACGATCGCCGCGTTGGAGACGAAGGCGACGGTGATCGCTGCGATCGAAGCGCAGCGCAACGAGCTGCAGGTCCGCTCCGAAGGCGCGTTGCTCGGCGAGCGCCGCGCCGCGATCGGCCGGCTCGTGATGATCGCGATGTTCGGCGTGATCGCGACGACGCGGCGAGGCCCACACAACAACTGGCAGACGCTCGTCGGCGCGATCTTCTCGTTCTACGCGGTCACCGTGCTGATCGGCGTGTACAGCATCAAGCGCGCCGAGCCGCGGCGATCGCGATGGGCGCCGATCATCCTCACCGTGCTCGACTTCGTCGGCACCGGCGCGCTCGGCGCGCTCGACGTGTGGTTCACTGGCCGGCTCTACGTCGGCGAGCACGCGGTGTCGACGGCGATCTTGATGGCGTTCTCGGTCGCGCGCATCTCGATCTTTCACGTCGGGTTCTCGCTCGCGTGCGCGGAGATCAGCTTCGTCGCGCTCGCGATCTACGCCGGCGAGCTCGGCAGTCGCACGACGTCGTTCGTGATGGGCGGCTACGCCGTGCTCGGCGTGATGCTCGCGCTCACCAATCGCGCGGTCGGCGAGATGTTCAAGGGCCTGCGCCAGCGCGACAACCTCACGCGGTTTTTGCCGCGCCAGGTCGCCGACCGCGTGATCGCGGAGGGGCCGCAAGCCCTCGCGCCGATCGAGTGCGAAGTCACCGTGCTGTTCAGCGACATTCGAGGCTTCACGTCGATGTCGGAGCACATGGAGCCGCGCGACGTGCTCGCGATGCTCGACGATTACTTCGGGCGGATGAGCCTCGTCGTCAAAGGTCACGATGGCGTGGTCGGCAAGTTCCTCGGCGACGGCATGCTCGCGTTTTGGGGCACGCCCGATCGCATCGCCGATCACGCGTCGCGAGCCGTCAAAGCCGCGCGCGACATGCGCCGTGTCGTCGTCGAGCTCAACGTCGAACGCGCTCGCACGGGGCTCGCACCGATCGCGATCGGCATCGGCATTCACACCGGCAAGGTCGCGGCCGGCATGCTCGGCGGCAGCTTGCAGTCGGAGTACACGATCATCGGCGACGCGGTGAACGTCGCGTCGCGGATCGAAGGGCTCACGAAAGAGCACAAGCTCGATCTGTTGATCAGCGAGACGACGAAGGCCGCGATCACTGTCGAGACGCGCGAGGTGGCGACGGCCGAGATTCGCGGCCGGGCGGAGCCCATCGTGCTCTACACCCTGGGGACGTAGTCCATTAGCGCAACTTCGACCGTGCAACGTCGCGAAATTATTCGGCGCGCAAGGGACGCACTACAGTAAGTCGATGTTGTCGTCGAGAACCGAGTCGCGCGCCATGCGCTCGCTTTAGTCCGTCCCTCGGGCACTCAATGATCACGCGACGTTGCGCGGTCGAAGTTGAGTTAATGGACTACGTCCCCGATGGCTTGGACGTGCCCATTGTTGATCGCGTAGATGCGACCGGTGTGATCGATCGTGACCGGCGTGTACGCGGCACCTTCGGCTTTGTCGAGAAACAGGCTGCTCGTCATCACGCCGTCGGACGAGATCGCGTACGCGTTGCCGTCCTCGCTGTTGACGTAGACCGTGCCGTTCGAGTCGACGGCCGGCGCGTCGATGCACCACTCGAAGCCCCACGGATGATCGGCCATGCACGACACCGTGCCGTCTGTCGCGCGCGCGCAGCTGTTCTGGTTCGTGCTGAGGAACTGCCACTTGATCTGTAGCTGCGCGTCCAGCTCGTCGATGTAATACGGCCCGAGGTCGACGCCGGTCGCGCTCTCGCCGTAATGGTTGTCCTTCGAGACGATCCGATAGTCGCTGTCGTTGTCGCCCGGCACGATCGCGGGCGTGTCGTCCCAACCGAAGTCGAACGCGGCGGCGAATTTGCCGTTCGCGTCGAGCTTGATCAGGTGGCCGCGATAGCCGTTGTATCCCGTGAACGAGCCGTAGAGCACGCCGCCGTCGGGCAGCGCGACCGGCG
>DASXEF010001000.1:0-6057 GCA_036490255.1 Kofleriaceae bacterium | reverse complement strand
AGCGCCCGATCGCACGCGCGGCTCGCGATCGCGGCAACGCGCTCTTGCGTTGCTCGGCGCGCAGCTCGGTGAGCGTCGCGATCATCGCCTGCGCGCTCGGCGTGGCGTCGGGTATCGGTCGGCTGCGCTCCGCTTCTGGATTGCGCGTGCGCTCTTCGGAGATGCCGTCGCGAACTTCCGCAGCGCGCTGCTCGAGCCGCTCGCGCACGGCGGCGACCGCGAGCTGCTGCAGATGCGTGCCCGCGAACACGCGGCGCGCACCGTCGCGCGAACCGAGATCGCGCAGGCTGAGCAAGCACAGCTCGCGGCGCAAACCCCACGCGCTCGGATGATCGCGCTCGAGCTGCGGCACGAGCACGTCGGCGGCCACCGCGAGCTCGAACGCGACGCCGTGCTCGCGCGCCCACGCATCGAGCTCGCCGCGGGTCGCGAAGTGACCGTCGAGCGTCGCCGGCTGCGCATCGACCTCGACCGCATCGAGGTGATGCAGCGCGAGCGCGACGGCGTGCTTGCACCAACGCTCGCGCTCCGCCGCCGGGCACGTGCAATCGGCCGCGATGCCGCGCGCGGTCCCCGACAGCATCACGCGATACGCCTCGGTGCCGGAGACCACACCGAGCACGACGTCGTCTTTCGCCAGATATTCGGCGACGCGGCCCTGCCGCCAATATTGCTCGCCGCGGTCGTAGGCGAAGCCGGCGAGCGCGCGCAACGTCGCGCGGTTCAGGACGTCGGCGAGCGCCATGTCGCCGCAGTCTACCCGACACTCGATGCCGCGCGAGGTTGCACGAAACCCGCGCGATCTCGACGTGTCTTCGACGCCATGCACGTGGCCGAAATCGCGACGCGACTCGGCGACACCACGCTCGACATCGTGCGCATCGGTCCCGGCGAGCGCTTCACGATCGGCGCGCTGGCCGGCG
Source organism: Kofleriaceae bacterium (assembly GCA_036490255.1). Lineage (GTDB taxonomy): Bacteria > Myxococcota_A > Polyangia > Haliangiales > Haliangiaceae > JABFXX01. The sequence goes on along the minus strand of DASXEF010001000.1, from coordinate 5,134 downwards.
TGCAGCTCGCGGTCGCAGGCATCGGCGAGTTTCCGCTGGTCGAGTCGCGCGGCGCGCAGTTCGTCGTGCGCGCGCCGGTCGGCACGCCGCTGCGCGCGGGCGATCGCGTGCTCGACGATCGCGAGCACGTGCTCGTGCCGCACGCGCGGATCTCGCTCGTGCTCGGCCTCGCGCGCGTCGACATCGAGCTCGCGCGCGACGACGCCGTGATGCTCCCGCGCCCGCCGTTCGATGCGCGACCCGCGGTCTACACCGCGACGGCGCTGGCCGCGCACCTCGCACTATGGGCGGCCGCCGCCGTGATCGCGCCGTTCGTGCCGGTCGTGCATCACCGGCCGCAGCGACCGCGGCTGATCAAGATCGCGGCGGTCGCTCCACGGCCGATGCCGAAGCTCGTGACGCCGAAGCCGGTCGAGCTCGACGAACCGTCACGAACCGAGCACGTCGCGAGATCGCACGACCACGCGAAGCAGGCCGGCGTCGAGAGCGCCGCGAAGATGGTCCACTCGATGAACGAGCTCGCGCACACGTTCGATGCGATCGACGTGCGCGGCAAGCTCGACGAGGTCGGCCCGGTCTACGGCGGCGACGATCGATCCGGCGGCTTCGGCACCGTGCTGCTGTTCGATCCCGACACGCGGCCCGAGTTCGACACGGTCAAGACCGGCCGCTACGCGACGATCTCGCACGGCTCCGGCGCCGGCGACGGCTACGATGTCTGCCACGATGGCCACATAGCCGACGACCCGCAGCATCCCGGCCATCACATCTGCGTGCCCGACGACCTCGATCAGAAGTAGTACGTCGAGCCGATCACGAGCCCGATGCCGGCGCTCGACTGCGACGACAGCTCGCTCTCTGGCGAGTTGGCCTGCACGAAATCGGCGTTCGGGTTCGAGCTCATCGTCAACACGCGCAGCTCCGCCGACAGCGAGAACACGTCGAAGCGGCGCTCGACACCCGCGCCGAGCCGAAACGAGCCGCGCGAGTGACCGTCGTTGTCGTCGGCGTTTTTCTCCGACGCCGATGCGATGCCGAGCCCGACCGCCGCGTAGATGTTCCACGCGTGCTCCGCCAGGAAGTTGTAGCGCGCGTCGACCCACAGCCCGCCGTACGAATCGGCGCGATTGGCGCCGGCGGCGATCGTCAGCGCGACCTCGAGCGGCCGAATGATGCGGAACCGCGCGCCGAGCTCGTAGGTGAGAAACCCGATGTCGTCGTCGCCGGGTTTGAGCGACTGCGCGCCGAGCCCGACCGTCAGCGCCCAGCGATTCGACATGACCGACGGCGGTACGGGCGCGGGTGTTGTCGGCAGCACCAACGCGGGTGTTGGTGCCGGCTCGGGCGCGGCGGTCGGTGCCGGCGGCGGCGTTTGCGCGCTCGCGCTTGCACTGGCCGTGCAAATCGCGACGACGATGACGAACCGCATCGCGCTATTCTAGTCGAGTTACGGCGACAGCGCAGCGCGTTGCTGCTGCAGCGACGCGATCGTGCCCGCTCGCGATTGCGCGCCGTTGATGCGCTGCGCCGCGGCGAGCCCGGCGTCGAGGTCGCGCTTCGCGTCGTCGAGCGCGTGCTGCTTCGCGAGCACCGTCGCACGTACCCCGTAGAGCCGCGCGGTTTGCGTCGGTGTCGGCGAACGCGCGAGCCCGCGCGTCGTCGCGGCGATCGCATCGGCCGACCGATTCGACGCGACGTAGAGCTTCGCGAGCCGCAGCGACGCATCGGGATCGTTCGCGAGCGCACGCTCGGACGCCTCGAGCTGCGCGATCGCAAGCTCCGGCGTGCCGTCGTCGGTCGCGGCGCGCACGAGCGCGAGGTCGCGCGCCATCCGCTCGTCGTCGTTCTGCGGCGCCGGCCGATGCTTCACGTAGTCGAGGTACGCGTCGGCGATCGCCTTTGCGCCCGCCGCGTCGTTCGTCTGCGTGTGCAGCGCGAACAGCGCGCCGTAGATCTGATAGCGGTCGTCTTCGCCCGCGACGGTTCCGGCGAGGGCTTCGCGACACAGCTTCTCGAGCAGCGCGACATCGGACGTGGCCGCGAGGTCCGGCGCACCTGCCGCACACGACAGCCCGGTCAACGCGACGTTGACGAACGCGTGATCGCGCGCCATCGACGGCGCCACCTGCGCCATTCGCTCGACGCACGGCTTCGGTGGCCCGATCCCGAGCGCGATCGATAGCTGCTCGAGCGTGTGATCGCGGTCGGCGCCGCTCGGTTGATGCGCGAGCAGCTCCTAGTAGACCGCGGCAGCACCCGAGCCATCGCCGCGCGCGACCAATGCATCGCCTCGCGCCAACGCCGCATCGGGCTTGCCGTCGAGAAACGCGAGCAACTGATCGGTCTTCGCGGTGCCCGACCACACGCGCGTCGCTCGCTCCGTCGCCGGATCGATCAGCTCGAGCAGCGGATACGCCTCGACGCCGTTCGCCAAGAAGGCGGCGTTGTGCGGATCATCGACGTTGATGCTGAGCCAGACAAACTGTCCGGCGTAGCTCTTGAACGCGTCGCCTTGCAGCGCCGCCTTCATGAGCCGGCAGCTGTTTCACCAAGGTGCCCAGATCTCGACCGCGATCGGCACGTGACCGACGAGCGCGGCGACGCGCGCACCCGCGTAGTCATTCTCGAACCGCGGCAGCACGTGTTCCGCCGGCGCCGACGAGCCACACGCCATCGCCAGACTCGCGACCACGACGATCGACGGCTTCATCGCGCGATTGTGACGCGAAACGCGCGTACCAAGCCGCGCGAAACGCTGCGTCGCAGCCAAACAAAAAACGCCCGCCGGGTGGCGAGCGCTTTTCGCTACTACACGCGCTCGCCGGGTGGCGAGCGTTAGAAAATCACGAGCAGCCGCTGGTCGAGCCGCAGTTCGGGCACTTGTGGCACGCACCGTTGCGCACCATCAGCGTCCCGCACTCGTGGCACGGCGGCGCGTCGGTCTCCTGCACCCAGGCGCGATCCTTCACTTCGACGGGAATGGCTGGCTCCACACCAGCTTTGACCTCGACCGAGATGAAGTCTTTCGATAGGAGCGGGACTTTCGGCAGATCGAGCTGCGCCGCACGCGCCGCCGGATGACGTTCGACCAGGCTCGGGCCATCGCTGGGGAAGCGAATCGCGAGCCAGCGGAACAGGTAATCCATGATCGACGTCGCGATCGGGATCTCCTGGTTGCCGGTGAAGCCCGACGGCTCGAACCGCGTGCCCTTGAACTTGTCGATCAAGACCGGCAGCGGGACGCCGTGCTGCAGCGCGAGCGAGATCGCGGTCGCAAAGCTGTCCATCAGGCCGGCGATCACCGAGCCCTCTTTCGCCATGCGGACGAAGATCTCGCCGGGCGAGCCGTCTTGATAGAGGCCGACCGTGATGTAGCCCTCGTGGCCGCCGATCGAGAACTTGTGCGTGAACGAGGCGCGCTCGTTCTCGAGCTTGTAGCGGTTCGCGAGCGGCGGACCGGCCGCGCGGGTCTTGCGGGCGCGCAGTGCCTCGACGAGGCGGCGCTCTTCGGGCGACAGCAGCTCGAGCGGATCGACCGCAACGGTTTGCTTACCGTTCGATGTCGCCTGCGCCATGTTCATCGACAGCGGCTGCGTACGCTTGCAGCCGTCGCGATAGACCGCGATCGCCTTGAGGCCGAGCTTCCACGCCTGGATGTACGCGTCCTCGATGTCCTGGACCGTGCAGTCGGTCGGCAGGTTGACGGTCTTGCTGATCGCGCCGCTGAGGAACGGCTGGACCGCCGACATCATGCGGATGTGGCCCATGTAGTGGATCGACCGCGTCCCGGTCGCCGACCGGAACGCGCAGTCGAACACCGGCAGGTGCTCGTCCTTGAGGTGGGGCGCGCCCTCGATCGTGTCCTTCGCGTCGATGTGAGCGACGATCGCCTCGACCTCGGGCTCGTTGTAGCCGAGGTTGCGCAGCGCCTCGGGGACCGTCTGGTTGACGATCTTGAGCAGCCCGCCGCCGACCAGGCGCTTGTACTTGACGATCGCGATGTCGGGCTCGACGCCCGTGGTGTCGCAGTCCATCAGGAACGCGATCGTGCCGGTCGGCGCGAGCACGGTGGTCTGGCCGTTGCGGAAGCCGTACTTCTGGCCGACCTCGATCGCGCCGTCCCACGACTCGCGCGCCGCCTGCATGAGCTCCGGCGCGACGTGCTTGGTGTCGATCCGGTCGACGCTCGTCCGGTGCTTGCGCATCACCTTGAGGAACGGCGTCTCGTTCTGCGCGTAGCCCGCGAACGGGCCGGTCGCGTCCGCCGCGATCCGCGCGCTCTGGCGATACGCCTCGCCGCACATCAGCGCGGTGATCGCGGCCGCGTACGAGCGACCGGACTCGCTGTCGTACGCCATCGAGCGCGACATCAGCAGCGCGCCGAGGTTGGCGAAGCCGAGGCCGAGCGGCCGGTACGCGAACGAGTTGTCCGCGATCGGCTGGGTCGGGTAGCTCGAGTTGTCGACGATGATCTCCTGCGCGGTGATCGTCGTCTGCACGGCGCGCTTGAACGCCTCGATGTCGAGATCGCCGGTCGGGCCCTGGAAGCGGCGCAGGTTCAGCGACGCCAGGTTGCACGCCGAGTCGTCGAGGAACATGTACTCGCTGCACGGGTTCGACGCGTTGATGCGCGACGTGTTGATGCAGGGGTGCCAGTCGTTGATCGTGGTGTCGTACTGGATGCCGGGATCGCCGCAGATCCACGCGGCGTCCGCCATCTTGCGCATGATGTCGCGAGCCTTGAAGCCTTCGACCTTGCTGCCGTCGGTGACGGCGCGCGTGTGCCAGTCGCCATCGCGCAGCACCGCGTTCATGAAGTCGTCGGTGACGCGGACCGAGTGGTTCGCGTTCTGGTAGTTGACCGAGTCGTAGGCGCCGCCGACGACGTTGAAGCCGCCGTCGTAGCCGGCGTCGATCAGCGCCCACGCCTTCTTCTCCTCGATCGCCTTGCAATCGATGAAGTCGACGACGTCGGGGTGCTCGACGTTGAGGATCACCATCTTCGCCGCGCGGCGCGTCTTGCCGCCGCTCTTGATGGCGCCGGCGAACGCGTCGAAGCCGCGCATGAACGACACCGGGCCCGATGCCGTGCCGCCGCCGTTCAAGAACTCGCGCGAGCTGCGCAAGCTCGACA
>DASXEF010001040.1:0-21672 GCA_036490255.1 Kofleriaceae bacterium | reverse complement strand
TCGGCAGTCGCTTCAAGTGATCTTGCGACCGCACGAACTCGATCACTTCGAGCCCGCCGACGTCGGGCATGTTGAGATCGAGGATCACGAGATCGAACGCGGCGAGCGAGAGCCGCTCGATCGCTTCGAGCCCCGTCGCGGCGAACTCGAACTCGACCGCGCCGAGCGGCCGAAGGCACGCGGCGACCATGTCGCGCATCAGCTTGCTGTCGTCGACGATGAGCATCCGCTTCATGGGCGCAATATTGTCGCGCGAACCCTGGGTGATCGCGAGCGCTCATCACACTTCGCGAAGTGGTTCGCTAACGTGCGGAACCGCTCATCGAGCGCGCGCGCCTCAACATCCGGCGCAGGTTCCAGGCGTGTTCGCGTACATGCCCGTCGTCAGAAACCACACCATGTCGCCCGCGGTTCCCGAGCTCGTGCTGGTCTGCAAATTCAAGTGGTAGTGATAGATCGGAGTCGTCGGGCTATCGACGGTAACGCCGGTGTGACCGCCGCTCGCGTCGAGTGTAGGCAGCGAGCCGTCCGGATCGTAGCGGCCGTAGATCGGATTGCCGTCGCGCATCACGCCGATGAACGCGTCGTCGGCATAGGAAATCGCATACGGCTCGGAGTGGTAGTGGTAAACGCCCTGTTGCTGCGGGTGACCTTGGCACTGATCGAACGAGCCGGACTCGTCGAAGATGTCGTCGCCGGGCGCGGCTTGGTTATCGAAGATCGCGACGCCGTCGAGCGCCATCCCGACCGCGCCGAGCGCCATCGCGCCCGAGCCGCCCGACGGCGATGCCGGCACCGTCATCGCGACGTGCTGCACCGCGATCGTGTTCGGATCCGGGAACTGCGTCGTGTACGCGATGTGACACGGGCTGGTCGCTGCGAAATAGTTTGATTCGTAGTCCGGCTGATCGTCGGAGTCGAGCTCGATCGAGCCGGCCGATGCGGCGAGCGTGACGCGGCACGAGAACTTCAACCAGAACCCGGCAAGGTCCTGCGCCGCGCGCGAGGTGTTGCAGCTCGACGTGTCGCGCTCGAGCAACGCGCAGCCGTTCGTGATCGTCGACGTCGCGGTCGTGTCGGCGGTCAACGCGCAGCCGGCGGCGTCGATCGGTGCTTGCGGTGACGAGCTACACGCGGCGATCGACACGACCAACAACAAGCGCACGTCGGCATCTTATCGCCACCAGCGATGACCGTTGCTACGAATCGGCACGCCGAGCTCGGCGCCGATGTCGTGCAAGAGCTCCGACGTATAGAAGTAATTGGCGAGCCGCGCGACGCGATCACCGTCGAGCTCGAGCGTGGTAACCGCGCGAACGGCTTCGACGCCGTCGGCGTGCTTGTACCAGCCGAGCACGATCCAGCGATCGCGATACCACCGCGCTTCGGCACGCGGCGAATCGGCGAGCACGCCGTACGTGAGCTCGCGATCGAGCGGGTTGTCGGGCCCCGCGAGCAACCGCGTGCCGAACACCATGCCGTAGAGCACGGTGCGCCGCGCCGCTTCGGGCCCGTATTGCACGGTCGCGCCGACGACTTCGACCACCGACGTGTCGAGCAACAGCGCGGTCAACCGATCGAGATCGCCGGCGTTGAACGCACGGCAAAACTCGTCGAGCGCGCCCGGCGCCGGCGCCGTGGTCGGCTCGGGCGCGTCGTCGTCGACGAGCTTGCCGCGACCGCGATGCAGTGCGGTCTTCACCGTGCCGACGGTCGTGCCGAGCGCGTCGGCGATCTCGTCGAGCGACAGCTCGAACACGTCTTTGAGCACGACCGCGGCACGCTCCTGCGGCGATAACCTGACGAGCAACGTGCCGGCCGCTTCGCGCGGCGCGCGCGGCTCGATCGCGATCGCTTCGTCGGCCACCGGCACGTCGCGACGCTTGCGCAGCTGATCGATCCACAGGTTCGACGCGACGCGAAACAACCACGCGCGCGGGTTCGGCGGCACGCCGTCCATCTTCGCGAGTGTCGCGAAGCCGCGGGCGAGCGCGTCCTGCGCGAGATCTTCGGCGTCCCACGGGCTCCGCGTCAGGTACCGGCAGTAGCGATACAGCTCGGCGCGTAGCGGCTCGAACGTGGTCAAGAAGCTGCGCCACGCGGTCTGGTATTCGGTGGTCATGATCGAAAGACGAACGCGTCGGCCGAAACGATAGCGCGCTTGTAGGCCGCACCCCGCAAGTGCCACACGAGTGGCGCAGACGACGAGTTGCAGTTCGTGCGCGCGCGGCGTGAATTCGCACGATTGGGGCGGCACACCCGTTGCTGAGGCGCGCCGGTACCATGAAGAAAATCTGCTTCGCACTCCTCGCCGTCGCAGCTGGCTGCACGACCGGCGGCAGCACCGACACCGTCGATCCGTCCGCGCCGGTCGCCGACACCGATGCATCGACGATTCCCGCGACACAGGAATCGCGCGCGGACTTCGTGCTCACACCGTCGGGCTATTACCACAAGGACTGCGTGTTCGATGTCGGCGACGACGCCGTGATCGAAACCGACGGCAGCGTGACCAAGAGCGACGGCACGCGCGTCGCCGTACCTGCATGCACGCACGGTCACTACGCGTCGCTCGACGAGATCGGCGCGACCGCCATCGCGCAGCCCGAAGCGGTCGAGCCGACCGTCAACGGCTGGGTCGAGGACCTCAACAAGTGGGCCGCCGATTGGTACAAGAAGGTCACCGCGACCTGGAGCGTGCCGACGAGCCCGTCGCACTACGCGAAGCAGACCGTGTTCTTCTTCCCGGGCTTTCAGCCAGGCGACGCGTCGACGATCGTGCAGCCCGTGCTGCAGTACGGACCGTCGGCGGCGGGCGGCGGTGAGTACTGGGCGATCTCGAGCTGGGACTGCAACAAGAGCTGCCCGCACAGCTCGCTCAAGCGGGTCGCGGTCGGTGACGTGATCGAAGGCACCGCGGCCGGCACGAGCTGCACCAAGGGCGGCGCATGCACGTGGACGATCACGACGACGGACAAGACCTCGGGCGCGTCGACGAAGCTCGTGCGCAAGGCGGCGAAGATGGAATGGGCCGCGGTCTCGCTCGAGGCGTACGGCATCACGGCCTGCGACGAGTACCCGTCGTCGGGCGCGGAGAACTTCGACATCTCGGTCGAGAACGGCAACGGCACCACGTCGACCGCGGCGTGGGCGAAGTGGTCGCCGGCGCACGTCCCGCACTGCGATTACACCGTCGGATCTCCGGATCACTCGCACGCGTATCTCTACTGGAATCATTGAGACTCGTCGCGTCGGAACGGCGTTTGCTCCTGGGTAAGTCAGGAGGCAACTCATGCGACGCCGAGATCCCGATCACTACGAACCGCGGCCGAAACCGAAAGCGCGGGCGCGCGACGATCGTCCGAAGTTCGGGCCGCCGCGTCCCGATCAAGATCGCGGCATGCGCGGTGGCACGGCCACCGGTCAAGCCGGCGCCTTCGGGCCGCGCAGCGACATGATGGAGTACGGCGGGTTCGAACAAGCCGCATACGATCGCCATCGCAACTACTACGAGGGCTATCAGAGCAGCGAGAACCCGGATCCACCGAAGACCGACGACGGCGGCAAAGTCGACGACGAGATCGACGACGAGCGGACCGAACGCTACGCGTTCTACCCGCGCTTCGTCAGCCACATGCAGCCGCCCAAACGCTAGGGCACGTACGGCCCGGCGATGTCGCGCGTGCCGACGTCGGCGACGACGCCGAGCACGAGCAGCACGATGAACGCGACCGCCGTGATCAACACGATGCGGTGCACCGGCCGGCTGCCCCACAGGTGCATGAAGATCGCCGCCACGATCGCGGCCTTCACCGCAGCGATCGCGAGCGAGAGCGCGATGCTCGATCCGGATACGAACAAGCTCGCCGTCGCGAGCGCGACGAGAGCGAGCCAGGTGAGGACATAGCGCATCATTTTAGTAGGTAAAGAATCGGCCACAGGAAGATCCACACGAGATCGACGAGGTGCCAGTACAGCGCGCCGCACTCGAGCGCGACGTGCGAGTCCGGGGAGAAGTCGCCGCGCCGCGCGCGCAGTGCCAGCCACGCGAGCACGATCACGCCGGCGGTGACGTGCAGGGCGTGCAAGCCGGTGAGTAGATAATACAGCGTGAAATACAACACGCCGAACGGCGGCAGCGATGTCGCCGTGAAGTAGTGACCGGGTGCGAAGCCGTCGTGCAGGTGCTGCGCGTATTCGACAAACTTGAGCACGTCGAACGCGAGCCCGAACGCGATCGAGACGAGCAGCCACACGACGGTCGCGCGGCGACGGCCGTGCTCCGTCGCATGCAGCGCGAGCGCGACGGTCAGGCTCGACGTCAGCAGGATGTACGTGTTGATCGTGCCGAGCGCGACGTTCGCGTGCTCCGCGGCGGCGTGAAACGCGATCGGATACATCACGCGATACGCCGCGAATAACGCGAGCAGCCCGGCGAACAACAGCGACTCGCTGCCGAGGAACAGCCACATGCCGAGTCGCGCCGTCGCGTGGCGGCGCGCGATCGAGTCGTATTGGCTATGCGCGGTCATAGTCGTAGCAGCCGATCGTCGGATCGAGCGGCTCTTCGAAGTTTTCGGTCGGCGGCGGCGAGGGCACGCGCCACTCGAAGCCGCGCGAGCCCCACGGGTTCGCGCTCGCGCGCTTGCCGGTGAACAGCGCGATGATCAGATAGCCGAGCGTGAACACCATCACGGCGCCGAGCAGATACGCGCCGAGCGTCGAACAGACGTTGAGCACGTGAAACTTGTCGGGATAGCTGTAGTAGCGCCGCGGCATGCCGGCATTGCCGAGCAAGAACTGCGGCACGAACGTCAGGTTGAAGCCGACGAACACGCCGATCGCCGACAGCACGCCGCACTTCTCCGGATATTCACGGCCGAACATCTTCGGAAACCAGTAATGGATCGCGCCGAGAAAGCCGGTCAGCGTGCCGCCGATCATGATGAAGTGAAAGTGCGCGACGACGAAGTACGTGTCGTGCCAGTGCACGTCGAGCGACGTCGTGGCGACCGCGATGCCGGTCATGCCGCCGAACGCGAAGAGATAGATGAACGCGAAGAAGTAGAGCATCGGCGCGGTCAGTGCGATCGAGCCGCGATACAGCGTGCCGATCCACGTGAACACTTTCACCGCCGAGAAGATCGCGACGAACATCGACATCACGCCGAACAGCGCGGCATCGAGCTGCGAAATCCCGGCGACGAACATGTGGTGTCCCCACGTCAAGAATCCGACGAACGCGATCCCGAGCGACGAGAACGCGATCGCGCGATACGACAAGATGTTCTTGCGAGCGAACGTCGGCGCGATTTCGGTGACCACGCCCATCGCCGGCAAGATCATGATGTAAACGGCCGGGTGCGAGTAAAACCAGAATAGGTGTTGGAACAACACCGGATCGCCGCCGAGTGCCGGATCGAACAAGCCCATACCGAGCGCGTGATCGAGCGCGACGAGCGTGACCGACAGGCCGAGCACCGGCGTCGCGATCACCTGGATCACGCTGGTCGCGTAGATCGCCCACACGAACAGCGGCAACTGCATCCAGCCGAGCTTGTCGACGCGCAGCATGTGCACCGTCGCGATGAAGTTGAGCCCCGTCATGATCGACGACACGCCGAGGATGAATACGCCGATCGCGATCGGTGCGACGTCGGTCGGCGACGTGGTCGCGTACGGCGCGTAGAACGTCCAGCCGGTATCGGCGCCGCCGTGGACCATGCCCCACAACATCAGCGTGGCACCGGCGCAATAGACGTAGAAGCTCGCGAGATTGATCCGCGGGAACGCGAGGTCTTTCGCGCCCACCATGATCGGCAACATGAAGTTTCCGAACACGGCGGGAATCGCCGGAATCATGAACATGAACACCATCGTCAGGCCGTGCCACGTGAACAAGCGGTTGTACGTGAGCGGCTCCATGATGCCGGGCCCCGAAACCAACAGCTTCGTGCGCAACAGCATCGCGAATGCGCCGCCGACCATCATCGCGAGCGTGACCGCGCACAGATACATGATCGCGATTCGCTTGTGATCGGTCGTGGTGAGCCACGAGCGGATGCCCGATTCGGCGCGCAGATAATCCTTCACGGCGCACCTCGCTGGATCACGTCGTGGGTTGGCTGCTGCTCTTCGCGGAACGGCGCGGCATCGCGCAGCGATCGAATCAGCTCGACGATCGCCGCGACGTCGAACGGCGCGAGCTGACCGCGATACGACGGCATCACCGGCTGGAAGCCGGCCGCGATCTGCGAGTTCGGCTCCATCATCGATTCGGTGAGGTATTGCTCGTCGATCAGCACGTCGCTGCCGTCGGCGAGCCGGCGCGTCCGCCCGAACGACGCCAGCCACGTCGGACCGATCGAAGGCGTGCCGTCGAGCGTGTGGCAGCGCAAACAGCCGTGCTCGGCGGCGATCACCCGGCCGTGCGCCGCCAAGCCACCGCCGTCGCCCTTGCCGCCGGAATGATCCGGCTCGGCGCTCGCGAGCCACATCTCGTACTGCGCCCGCGGCAGCACGACGACCTGGCCGCGCATCAGCGAGTGGCGCGTGCCGCAGTATTGCGAGCACTCGATATCGTACGTGCCGGGCTCGATCGCGTCGAACCACGCCGTCGTCGCCCTGCCCGGCACGACGTCTTGTTTGATTCGAAACGCCGGGACGTAAAAGCTGTGGATCACGTCGCGCGATTGCATGATCAGCTTGATCGGCTGATTCACCGGCACGACGAGCACGTCGGTCGAGCTCGGCCCATCGGGATACTGGAACTTCCACATCCATTGTTTGGCCGTGACGTAGACGGGAATCGCATCCGCCGGCGCGGTCTCGAGCTCGCGATATTGCCGAAACCCGATCACCCACCAGCCGACGAACAGCACGAGCAAGCCGCCGATCACGCTGGCTTCGAGCCACCTCGGCGCGACGATGCGTGGCGTCGGCGCCAGATCGCGTCGCCGATAGCGAATCACGAAGTACGCCGCGACGACCGCGACCAGCGCGACGCCGGCGAACGTCGCCAAGATCACCGAGTAATGCAGCCAATCGATCCCTTTCGCGACCGACGATGCCTGCGGCGGCAGGTTCAACAGCCAGTTCATCGCCGCCGCCTCCGCGCGAAGCTCGCGATCACGATCACGGCGACGACGAAGATCAGCGCACCGCCGACCTGCATGAAGCGCGCGACGAACAGGCCGTAGCGGTGCGTCGCAGCATCGTAGTGAAAGCAGCGCAGCAAGATCTTGTCGCCGATCGAGCCGGTCTTGCCGTCGGAAGACTCGAGCAACGCGAGCCGGAGATCGCGCGGCGGCATGTCGATGCCGTAGAGGTAGCGGCTGATCGTGCCGTCGGGCGCGATCACGAAGGTCACCGCCGCATGCGCGATCGCACCGGTCTTGGCGTCGCGCAGGAAGTGAAAGCCTAGCCGCTGCGTCAGCGCTTCGATGCTCGCGGCATCGCCGACCAGAAACGGCCAGCCGGCGCCCATCATCTGTTTCTTGCGCGCGGCCTGGTCGGTGCCCTCGGTCGCGTCGAAGCTGATGGTGAGCGCGCGATAGCCGTCGAAGCCCCAGCGATGGAGCTGTGCCATCGCGCGATTCGCCGCGTCGAGCACGAGCGAGCACAGCTGCGGGCATTCGTAATACGCGAGGATCAAATAGACCGGTTGCGTGCCGTCGAAGTAGTCGCGCAGCGTGACGCGTGCGCCGGTCGAGTCGCGGAACGGCAGATCGAGCGGCAGCTTCGAGCCGAGGTGCTCGACCACGTCGGCATCGTCGGCCCACTCCGGCGTGTTCGGCTTCGGCGCCGCCGCGAGCGACGCGACTGCCAGCGCGATCGCGAGCGCCCTCACTTGTGGCCTCCGATCAGCGACGGATCGACGACGACCGCATCGATCGCCGCTTCGATCGCGTGGTCGCGGTCGAGCTGCGCGCTGCCGAGCTGCGGATCGTACGCATCGAACGCACCGTGCGCGAGCGTGGTCGGCGGCAGCGTGATGTGCGCCGGAGTCGGCTCGACGAGCCGCCACGTGATCGCGACGGATGCGACGATCACCGCGACGATCGCGAGCGCGACGACGCCGATCGCGCGAGCCGGCAGTTGTTCGTCGGCCTGTTTCATCCGTCGTTCCCCACATAGGAATGCGCGGCGACCACGCGCGGATCGTCGGGAGCAAACGGCGCCGGCGCGCGCACGATCGCGGCGACCGCGGCGAGCCCGAGTACCGCACACGGCGCGGCGAGATCGAGCCAGTGCAACGCCGGCAGCGGATGCAGCACCGGCATCACGAGCCAGTACACGTCGAGGTAATGCAACGCGACGAGCCACGCGCCGACGCCGGCGACGAAGCGCGGCGCGCGCGATGCGGTACGGCCGAGCAGCGCGAAGAACGGCAGCACGAAGCCGCCGACCGCGATCGCGATCAGCACCTCGCCCCAGCCGCCCGCGGCGCGCGTGACGTACCACGGCACCTCGTCGGGCTTGTTCGCGATCCAGATGATGAAGCCCTGCGAGAACTCGACGTAGACCCAGAAGATCAAGAAGCCGTGGATGAGCCGTGCGAGCGCGCCCGTGGCAGCCGGACGCGCACGCGATGTCGCGGCGATCAACGCGAGCGCACCGACGAATCCGCCGGCGAAGTAGATCAGGCCGTAGACCGTCGAGATCCAATCGGGCTCGAGCGACATCAGCCAGTCGAACGCGGCGAACGTCAGCGTGAGCCCGACCAGCGGCAACAGCACGCACGCGATCGCCGCGCTCGGTCGCCTGCGCATCAGCTCGCCGGCGATCGCCCAGAACACGAGGTAGATCGCCGCCCGCGTGGTCCAGAACGGCAGGTTCAGCCACGCGGCGCGATGGAGCTGGGCCGGTGTGGTCGGCTCGAGCCACGGGTAGATGAACCGCGCATAGACGACGATCGGCACGAACAGGATCGCGAGCACCGGCAGCGCGCCGATGATCATCTCGCCGCGGCGCTGGAACGCGACGGTCCAGCGCGCGCTCATCGCGTGGCCGGTCATCACGAAGATCAGCGCGCCGAGCGCGATCGACATCGCGAACGCCCACGCCGTGAGATACGCGAACGCGGCCTGCGCCGGCGCCAGCGAGAATCCGATCGCGACGGCGACTCCGCCGGCGATGCCGATGATCACGGCGAGCTTCACGGCGACCTCGCGAGCTGCGCGCCTTGCGCGAGCTGGAGCGTGCGCACGTACGCGACGACGGCCCAGCGGTCGGCATCGTCGAGCATCGCGGCATAGCTGGGCATGAAGCCGTCGCCGTCGCGAACGATGATGTAGAGCTCGCCGACGGTCTTTTCCACGAGCTCGCGATCGGCGAACGACGGCGCGGGCCGGCGCTGCATCGCATGTGCGACCGGCGAGTCGCCATCGCCGCGCACGCCGTGACACGCGGCGCAGACGATCGCGAATCGATCGCGGCCGCGCTCGAGCAACGCGCGCGTGATCGGCACCGGGATCGTCGCCAGCGTCGGCGCGACGACCGGCACGTGCTCGCCGTATGCGATCGTGCCGCGCGGCGGCGTCCGCATCGCGGTCTCGCCGAACGGCAACAGCTTCGGCTGATCGATCATGCGCGACCAATCCGGCAGCGAGCCGCCGTTGTCGCAGGCCGCGAGCGCGGCGATGACGAGCAAGCGCTTCACGAGCCACCGCCGAGCCAGACCACGCGCACCGCACCTGCGGTCTCGAGCGCCGCGGTGTCGCGCGTGCGATCGAGCTCGCGATCGCCGGCACCGATGGCGACCCAGAAGCGATCGATCGTCGCGCGCTCGAAGCCGTCGACCTCGAACATCGGCTGCCACAGCTTCGGCAGACCGCCGAGCACGATCGCCGCGATCAGCGCGGCGAATCCGGCCGACAAGATCGTCATCTCGAACGTGATCGGCACGAACGCGAGCGCCGAGTGATACGGCCTGCCGCCGATATCGAGCGGATAATCGACGACGTTGATCCACCACTGCAGCAGATACGCGGCCCCGCCTCCGAGGAGGCCCGCCGCCAGCACGATCCAGCGCAGCTTCGAGCGCGGTGCACCGACGAGCTCTTGCAGGCCTTCGACTTGATACGGCGTCCACGCGTCGAGCTGCGTGATGCCCGCGGCGGCGAGCGCGCGCACGCCCGCGCAGAGCTCGTCGGCGGTCGCGAACTCGGCCGCGAGCACGGGCGTCATTCGACGACCTCCCGTTTGAGCTCTTTGAGCTCCGCGACCGGCACGAACGGCACGAGTCGCAGGAATGCGAGGAACAACAAGCCGAAGAAACAGAACGTGCCGAGCAGGATGCCGAGATCGACGAACGTCGGCGCGTACTGGTGCCACGACGACGGCAAGAAATCGCGCGTCAGTGACACGACGACGATCTCGAATCGCTCGAGCCACATGCCGATGTTGACGAAGATCGCGATCACGAACAGCGCGGTCGCACTGCGCCTGATCCGGCGCGACCACAACAACTGCGTGATGAGGCAATTGCACGTGATCATGATCCAGAATCCGATGGCGTAGAATCCGAACGGCCGCTCGCGCAGCTGCTCGAAGATCTCGAAGCGATCGCCGGACCACCACGCGAGGAACAGCTCGCAGAGATACGAGTACGCGATGATCGAGCTAGTGACGAGCAGCAGCTTGCCGATCATGTCGAGGTGACGCGGCGTGATGACGTTGTAGAGGTTGAAGACCTTTCTGGCCGGGACGATCAGCG
This sequence comes from Kofleriaceae bacterium, assembly GCA_036490255.1. GTDB lineage: Bacteria > Myxococcota_A > Polyangia > Haliangiales > Haliangiaceae > JABFXX01. The sequence goes on along the minus strand of DASXEF010001040.1, from coordinate 10,955 downwards.
TGACGACCAGGCCGAAGCCCGAGAAGATCGCGCCGGCGACGAAGAACGGCGGAAAGATCGTCGAGTGCCAGCCCGGCAATCCGGCTTCGGCGAAGTCGAGACTGACGATCGAGTGGACCGAGATCACGAGTGGCGTCGCCAGCCCGGCGAGCGTCAGATACGCGATCTTGTAGTGGCGCCATTGCTGGATCGAGCCCGACCAACCTAGCGCGAAGATGCCGTAGATCCGGCGGCGCAGCTTCGTCGGCGCGCGATCGCGTACGCCGGCGAGATCGGGAATCAGGCCGAGATACCAGAACATGACCGAGACCAGCAGATACGTCGATACCGCGGCCGCATCCCACGGCAGCGCACTGCGCACCTGCGGCCACACACCCATCACGCTCGGATACGGAAACAGCCAGTAGGCGAACCACGGCCGGCCGAGGTGGAGCAGCGGGAACATGCCGGCCTGCACGACCGCGAACAGCGTCATGCCCTCGGTGAAGCGATTGATCGACGTGCGGACGTGCTGCTGCTCGAGCACGAGCAAGATCGCCGAGATGAACGTGCCGGCGTGACCGATGCCGATCCACCACACGAAGTTGATGATGCCGAAACCCCACGCGGTCGGGATGTTGTTGCCCCACATGCCGATGCCGCGCAGCACGGTCAACGTGATCAACGAGAACAAGAGCACCGTGCCGGCGCCGGTGATCGCGAACGCGAGCTTCCAGTTGCGCTTGACCCACGTCGTCGATAGCAATTGATCCGACAGCTGCGTGTCGGTCGGATTGCCGAGGATCACCGGATCGGACGCGCTCATCCGGTGATCTCCGGATTCGGATTGCGAATCCGCGCGAGATACTGCGTGCGCGGCCGCGTGCCCTGATCGTGAAGCTCGGCGTAGCTGTGCGGGCGCGCGCGCATCTCGGCGAGCTCGGCGAGCGTGCCGAACGCGATCGCGCCCGACGGGCACGCCTGCTGACACGCGGTTTTCGGCGAGACCAGCGCGCGATGCTCGACCGCGGCGTCGATCTCCGCGCGACGCAGCCGCTGCACGCAATACGTGCACTTCTCCATCACGCCGCGATCGCGGACGGTGACGTTCGGGTTCTTGCCGAGCACGCGCAGCGGCTCGTGCGTCTTGAAGTCGAACCAGTTGAAGCGGCGGACCTTGTACGGGCAGTTGTTCGAGCAGAACCGCGTGCCGACGCAGCGGTTGTAAGCCATCTCGTTGAGGCCTTCGGGGCTGTGCGTCGTCGCGCCGACCGGGCAGACGTACTCGCACGGCGCATCTTCGCAGTGCTGGCACGTCATCGGCTCGACGACGGTCGTGCCGGAATCGTCGACGTAGCGGTCGATCCGCATCCAGTGCATGTCGCGGCCTTCGATCACGTGGCGCTTGCCGATCGCCGGCGTGTTGTTCTCGGCGGCGCACGCCATCACGCACGCGTTGCAGCCGGTGCACGTCGTCAGATCGATCTGCATCGCCCACTGCGGCCCCCGACGCGGCATCTTCGCCAGCTGCGTCGGCTGATCGCCGCGATGGGCCGAGACATCGAGCGCGCCCGATTTCAGCTGCGCGAGCGTGCCGCCGAGTGCGACCGGCCGGTCGTGCTCGCTCGGCGATTCCATCGTCACCGCGAGCTCGCGCGTGCGATCGGTGCGCGTCATCGCGACCGCCGGCGCGCCGGCGAGCACGAACGCGTTCGCGCCGATGCCGCGCGCGATCGACTCGGCGCCGCTGCGGCCGTAGCCGGCGTGCAGCGTGATCGCGCCGTCGGCGTGACCGGGCACGATGATCACCGGCGCGTCGATGGCGTGCTCGCCGGCCGCGAGCTCGACGATGTCGCCGGTCGTCACGCCGAACAGCGCCGCGGTTGCCGGCGAGACCTGTGCCGCGTGATCCCACGCGAGCTTCGCGATCGGCTCGGCGAGCTCCTGCAACCACGGGTTGTTCGCGTAGCGGCCGTCGTGGACATACGGATGCGGCCGCACCGCGAGCTCGATGCCGGTGACCGGCGTCGGCGCGATCGGAGCCGGCGCGATGTCGACGTGCGGCGCCGCCGAGTCCGGCACGGCACCTCGCGCGAGCGCGTCTTCGAATGCCATCGTCGACCACGCCGGCCACGCCGCGGCGAGCTCGTCGCGCGGATCGATCGGCCGATCGCGCAGGATCGCGTGCAGCACCTGTGCGACCGAGCGGCCGCCGAACATCGGCTCGATCAGCGGCTGGATCGGCCCGAGCGTGCCGTCGGGTGCGCGTGCGGCATCCCAGCGCTCGAGGTCGTGCGCGAGCGGTGCGGCGAAGCGGCAGCACGCGGCCGTCTCGTTCGCGTAGAGCCCGATGTAGCTCGCCGAGCTCGCCGCGGCGAGCACGTCGGCGAACGCCGGCGCCGCGTACACCGGATTGCCGCCGACGATCACGACGTTCTGGCCGCGCTTCGGCAGCTCGTGGCTCGCCGTGCCCGCCTCGAACACGACGGGCGCGGTGTAGTGCACGCATGCGCTCGCGGCGTTGAGCTCCGCGACGAGCGCGTGGACCTCGGCGCTCTGACGCTCGCCGACGATCACGACACCGCGCGGTCCGGCGCGGCGCAGATCGCGTGCGACCGGACCGTCGCCGCGCAGCAACTGGCGTGCGACGTCGGCGAGCTGCGACGGCCGCACCGCCCAGCGATGGTCGGCGACGATTCCGGTCGGCGAATAGCCGGTCTCGTAGACGTAGAGCCGGCTCATCGCGCTCGAGCCATCGACGACGCGGCGATGATCGGCGAGCGCGCGTGCGTGGCGCGGATCGTTCGCGAGATCGGCGTCGAGCGAGACGATCACGTCGGCGTTCGCGAGATCGACGTGGGCTTGCCGGCCGCCGTTGCCGACCAGCGATTCGCGGCGCTCGAACGGCGCGTGAAACGACACGGTCACGCCGGCCGCGCGCAGCCTGCCGACGAGCGCGATCACGAGCGGCGACGTCGTCGGCTCGAGCACGACGTGCGTCGCCTTCGTCAGTGCGGCGTCGATCGCGTCCCACGTCGCCGGCGTGCCGCGATCACTCGGGCCGGCGAGCCGATCCGGATCGTAGAGCCCCAAGATCGCGGCTTGCTCGATCGCGCGCGTGCCGCCGTGACTCGCCGGGTGATCGGGATTGCCCTCGAGCTTCGTCGGCCGGCCCTCGTGCGTCTCGACGATCACGCCGGTCGCGAAGCCGTCCTCGACGAGAGCCGTCGCGTAGTAACGCGCGACACCGGGGATCAGCTCGGGCGGCTGCTTGACGTACGGCAGGATCGCGCGCGCCGGCCGCGACGAGCACGCCGCCAGGCTCGCCGCACCGGCGAGCTTGAATAGCGAGCGGCGGCTGAGCTTTAGCGATGACATACGCTGCACGTGGTTCGAGTCGGGGCCATCCGGCGATGGCAATCGAGGCACCAGCTCATCGTCAGCGGCTCGGCTTGATAGACCGCGGCCATCTCGTCGACGCGGCCGTGGCACTGCGAGCAATCGAGGCCGCGCGCGACGTGAATCGAGTGGTCGAAGTAGACGAAATCCGGCAGCGAGTGCACGCGCTGCCAGCGAATCGGCGTGTTCGTGCGCCAGCTCGCGACCAGCGGCGCGATCGCGGCGCTGTCGTTCCACACCTGCGAGTGACAGCCCATGCAGCGCTCGGTCGGCGGGATCCCCGCATACGGCGAGCGCTCGGCGCCGTCGTGGCAGTACAGGCAGGCGATGCCGTCGTCGCGAACGTGATGGCGATGATCGAACGCGATCGGTTGCAGCAGCGGTTGCGATTGGTTCGTCGCGTACGGCGATCGCGCGATGATCATCGGGAGCGCGAGCAGCCCTGCCCCGCCGAGCACCGCGCCGATCAACACGACGCGCGTTGCGGTGTTCGTCCAGGGCGGGAACAGCGCGGGCACGCGCGCGAACGACTGCACGCGTCATGCCCGCAAGTTTCGCAGCTGGCATGCGTTCGGACCGCGCGGTCGCGCACGGTGTGGCGCTAGCGACGACTCAGCGACGCGGCCGGCTCGGACCTTTGTGGCTGTGCTTGCCGCCGCGCTTGCTCGACGCGTGGTTGCTCGTCTTGCCGCGGCCGCTACCGCTCTTCTTGCCGCCGTGATCCTGCTTGTTCACGGTCGCCCACGCGATCTGGGCGGCGCGCTTCGCCGAGGTCCCTTTCTTCTTCGCGCCGGCCTCGATATGAGCGGCCGTTCGTTTCTGCTTGGTCGTGTATTTTGCTTTGCTGCCTCGCATACCCCGATGCTGTGCAGTCGGAGTACCAATGCCACTGTGGCATTCGCGCACATTTCCGACCGCGACGAAGTTCGCTAACGTCGACGGCAATGTCGCTCGACGATCTGTTCGCCGGAGGGGGCGAGATGGGCGCGCTGATGCGGCAGTTCGATTGGGCGAGCACGCCGCTCGGGCCGAGCAGCACGTGGCCGCAATCGCTCAAGACATGCGTGCGCATCATCTTGACCTCGCGTCAGCCGATGTTCGTGTGGTGGGGCGATCAGCTGATCAACCTCTACAACGACGCGTATCGCGCGATCCTCGGCGGCAAGCATCCGGTCGCGCTCGCGCAGCCCGCATCGGTCGTCTGGCGCGAGATCTGGGACGAGATCGAGCCGCGCGCGATGACCGCGATGCGCGCGAACGAAGGCACCTACGACGAAGCGCTGCTGCTCATCATGGAGCGCAACGGCTATCCCGAAGAGACGTACTACACGTTCTCGTACAGCCCGGTGCCGAACGATCGCGGCGAGCCCGGCGGCATCATCTGCGCGAATACCGACGATACGGCGCGCATCCTCGGCGAGCGCCAGCTCGCGTTGCTCCGCGACCTCGCCGCGCGAACGGCCGATGCGCGCACCGTGCCGGATGCGCTCGAACGCGCCGCCGAGGTGCTCGCCGGCGCCGCGCGCGACGTGCCGTTCGCCGCGATCTATCTCGCGACCGACGGCCGGCTCGAGCTCGCGCGCACGATCGGCATCGACGCCGCGCAGCTCGCACCGATCGAGGCGCTGCACGAGCTCGACGCGATCATCGACGCTCCGACCACGCGCGTGATCGAGGTCGATCCGGCATGGCCGCTGCCGACCGGCGCGTGGCCTCGGCCGCCGCATCGAATCGCGCTGGTGCCGACATCGGCGTCGGGCCGTGCCGGCGCGCTCGTCGTCGGCACGAATCCGTTCCGGCTCGTCGACGAACGTTATCGCAGCGGGCTCGAGCTCGTCGCCGGCCAGCTCGGCGCCAGCATCGCCGCCGTCGAGCTCTACGAACAGCAACAGCGCCGCGCCGACGCGCTCGCCGCACTCGATCGCGCGAAGACCGTGTTCTTCTCGAACGTCAGCCACGAGTTTCGCACGCCGCTGACGCTGATCTTGGGCCCGCAAGAAGACGCGCTGCGCTCGCCGGGCCGCGCGCTCGCAGGCGATGCGCTCGACGGCGTGCATCGCAACACGTTGCGCCTGCTCAAGCTCGTCAACTCGCTGCTCGACTTCTCTCGGATCGAGGCCGGTCGCGTGCAGGCGTCGTACGAGCCGGTCGATCTCGCGGCGTTGACGCGCGATCTCGCGGGCACGTTTCGCGCCGCGATCGAGCGCGCCGGGCTGCAGCTCGAGGTCGAGTGCCAGACGATCGACGAGCCGATCTACGTCGATCGCGAGATGTGGGAAAAGATCGTGCTGAATCTGCTGTCGAACGCGTTCAAGTTCACGTTCGATGGCGCGATTCGCGTCGAGCTCGTCCCGGCCGGCTCGAACGTCGCGTTGCGCGTGAGCGACAGCGGCGTCGGCATCGCCGCCGATCAGCTGACGCGTGTATTCGAGCGATTTCACCGCGTCGAAGGCACGCGCTCGCGCACGCACGAAGGCACTGGCATCGGGCTCGCGCTCGTTCAGGATCTCGTCAAGCTTCACGGCGGCTCGATCGACGTCGCCAGCGAGCTCGGCGCCGGCGCGGCGTTCACGATCACCATCCCGCGCGGCTCGGCGCATCTGCCGCCCGACCGCATCGGCGTCGCGCGCACCGGCGCGAGCTCGGCGGTCTCCGCCGACGCGTTCGTCGCCGAGGCCGAGCGCTGGATTCCCGAAGACACCGCGCGCGTGCCGGCGGTCCACGACGCCGAAGGTCGCGTGATCGTCGCCGATGACAACGCCGACATGCGCGAGTACGTCGCGCGGTTGTTGCGCGAGCACGGCTTGACCGTCGAGACCGCGCGCGACGGCAACACCGCGCTCGAGCTCGCGAAACGCGATCCGCCGGATCTCGTGCTCACCGACGTGATGATGCCCGGGCTCGACGGCTTCCAGCTGCTCGCCGCGTTGCGCGACGACGCGACGACGGCGCTCGTGCCGGTCGTGATGCTGTCGGCACGGGCCGGCGAAGAGTCGCGCGTCGAAGGCCTGGCGGCCGGCGCCGACGATTATCTGGTCAAGCCGTTCTCGGCCCGCGAGCTGCTCGCACGCGTGGTCACGCACCTCCAGCTCGGTCGAGCGCGTCGCGAAGCCGCGCGTGCCAACCATCAGCTGCGCGACCTCGTGATGCAGTCACCGATCGCGATGTCGCTGCTCGAAGGGCCCGAGCTGCGCTACGCGATCGTCAACGACCGCTATCGCGAGATGGTCGCCCGCGATCGGCTGGTCGGCATGACGATCACGGAGGCGTTCCCCGAAGTCGCCGGGACGCCGCTGATGGCGATCTTTCAGCGCGTGTACGCGACGGGCGAGCCGTTCTCGACCGACGAATACGAGGTCGAGCTCGTGCGCGACGGTGTGCTCGAAGCCTGCCACTTCAAGTTCAGCACGATCGCGGTGCGCGACACGCGCGGCGAGATCACCGGCATCATGGCGACGGCGGTCGAGGTCAGCGAGCAAGTCCGCGCGCGCCGCGCGCTCGAGCTCAGCGAGGGCCGGCTGCGCCGCGTCGTCGAGTCGAACATGATCGGCTTCGTCTCGATCGAGCTCGACGGCAAAGTCCTCGACGCGAACGACTACTTCCTCGACCTCGTCGGCGCGACCCGCGATGAGCTCGACGCCGGCACGCTCCGGCTCGACGACTTCACGTCCGAAGCCGATCGCGCGCGCTCCGATGCGGCGATCCGCGAGCTCGCCCTTACCGGCGTGTGCGACCCGTACGAGAAGTGCTACGTGCGGCGCGACGGCAGACGCGTCCCGGTCGTCGTCGGATCGACCCTCGTGCCGGGCGGTGGCCGCGAAGCGATCTCGTTCGTGCTCGACATCTCGGAGCGCAAGCGCGTCGAGGAGCAGAACGTCGTGTTGCGCGCGCAGGCGGAGAACGCGAATCGTGCGAAGGACGAATTCTTGGCGATGCTCGGCCACGAGCTGCGCAATCCGCTCGCACCGATCCTCACCGCGACGACGCTGATGCGGCTGCGCGGCGGCGACGCGATCGAAAAAGCGCGCACGGTGATCGAGCGCCAGGCGCAGCACCTGGTGCACCTCGTCGACGACTTGCTCGACGTCTCGCGGATCACGCGCGGCAAGGTCGAGCTCAAGCGGGCGCGCGTCGAGCTCGCCGAGGTCGTCGCACGCGCGATCGAGATGGCGAGCCCGCTGATCGAGCAGCGCCGCCACGAGCTGCACTTGCAGGTGCCACCGCGCGGCCTCGCCATCGATGCCGATCCTGCCCGCATCGCGCAGGTCGTCGCGAATCTGCTGACGAACGCGGCGAAGTACACCGAGCCCGGCGGCCGCATCGCGATCACCGGCGCGCGGATCGGCGACGTCGTCGAGCTCGTCGTGCGTGACAACGGCATCGGCATCGCGCCCGAGATGCTGCCGCACGTGTTCGAGCAGTTCGTCCAGGAACGCCAGGCGCTCGATCGATCGCAAGGTGGCCTCGGGCTCGGCCTGTCGATCGTGCGCAGCTTGGTCGAGCTCCACGGCGGCACGGCCGTCGCGACGAGCGCCGGGCGCGGCGGCGGCAGCGAGCTCACGATCCGGCTGCCGGCGGCAGACGTCGCGACGAGCCCGGGCATGCAGGCAATCGAGCGGCCCGCGAAGCAGGCCCCCACCGAGGGCCGTCGCATCCTCGTCGTCGACGACAACGAAGATGCCGCGTCGCTGCTCGCCGAGTGCCTCGAGATGATGGGCAACACGACGCGCGTCGCGCACGATGGCCCACAGGCGCTGCGCGTCGTCGACGAGTTCGTGCCAGAGCTCGCGCTGCTCGACATCGGCCTGCCCGTGATGGACGGCTACGAGCTGGCGGTGCAGCTGCGCGCGAAGCTCGGCGACGATCGGCTGCGGCTCGTCGCGATCACCGGCTACGGCCAAGAATCCGATCGGCAACGCGCGCTCGACGCGAGCTTCGACGCGCACCTGGTCAAGCCGATCGATCTCGCGCGCCTCGCCGGTGTGCTCGACGGCCTGGCGTAGCGAGTGCACTACACTCGCCGCATGGCGAGCAAATCTCGTAAAGACGATGGCGGCGGCGGCGCGAGGTCGATCGCGAGCGCGAGCATCTCGTTCGGCCTCGTCTCGATCCCGGTGCGAATTGTTTCGACCAGCGAGCCGTCGCACGAAGTGCACTTCCACATGATCCACGCCGGCTGCGGCGAGCGGCTCAAGCAACAGTACGTGTGCCCGAAGCACGGCCCGGTCGAGCGCGCCGACATCGCGAAGGGCTACGAGGTGAGCAAGCGCTCGACGATCGAGCTGTCGACCGCCGAGCTCGACGCACTCGACGCGGTCGCTGACGAGACGATCGCGCTCGCCGAGTTCGTCCCGGCAGCAGCCGTCGATCCGATCTTCGTCGAGCGCACGTACTATCTCGGGCCGGGCAAAGGCGGCGCTCGGCCGTATCGATTGCTCCGCGATGCACTCGCCGCCGCGAAGCTCGTCGGCATCGCGCGTTACGCCGCACGCGGCAAGAGCTACGTCGTGATGGTGCGCCCGTTCGAGACCGGGCTCGCGTTGCACCAGCTGCGTTACGCCGACGAGATCAAACCGTGGAGCGCCGCCGGCGTCGGCGAGCTGCCGGCGCCGACCGCGAGCGAGCTCGCGCTCGCCCGCCAGCTGATCGGCCAGCTCGAGCACGCGAAGCTCGACATGAGCGTCTACCGCGACGAGGTCAAGGATCGCGTGCGCGACTTGCTCGCGAACAAGGCCAAGACCGGCGAGACGATCACCGCGCCCGACGCGCCGGCACCGCCGAGCATTCCGGATCTGATGGCCGCGCTGAAAGCATCGCTTGGCGCCGGCGTAGCGCACACGCCCACCGCGCGACCGCGATCGCCGAAGCGCGCGGCGGCGCACGCGCATCCGACGCGTCGCCGGACGTCTAGGCGCGCTTCGCATGCGGCATGACAGCTGCACAACAAAGGGACATGGCGTCTACCGAAGCAAAAGCTGGATTTGGAATCGCGTGGCTCTTGGGCATCCCACTGCCGATCTTGTTGATCGTCTATCTGATCTCGCGCTGCTAGCGTTCGATGGCCTTCGTCACGGTGCCCGGCTCGTCGCCGAGCCGAACTTCGTAGGCTCGGGTCGTGCGCGTCCACGCGGGACGCGCTTCGCAGCGCACGCGATAGGCCTCGCACCGCGGATAGTCGGCGAGCAAGCCGCCGCGACGCGCGCGCTGCATGACGGTGGTCATCAGGATGTCGGCGATCGTGAACTCGGAACCTGTGACGTACGAACGGCCGTCGAGCCAGGCCTCGAGGTCGGCAAGAAACCGATGGGCCGTCTGCAGGAACGCCGCGCGAGTCGGCTGATCGGACGAGCCGATCACGTTCATGATGCCGAGCGTCTGGATCGTCGGCTCGACGGTGGCGACCGCCGCGAAGCACCATCGCATCACCGTCGCGCGGCCCTGCACGTCGTTCGGGATCAACGCGCCGGTCTTCTCGGCGAGGTACAGCAGGATCGCGCCCGACTCCGCGATCACGAAGCCATCGTCGTCGATCACCGGGAGCTGGCCGAACGGGCTGATCTTGCGAAACTCGTCGCTGCGCGTCTCGCCGCCGGTGTGATCGATCGCGCGCACCTGATACGGCAGGCCGAGCTCCTCGAGCGCCCATTGCACGCGTAGATCGCGCGTCATGCCGTGTCCCGCCGCGAAGATCCGGCCGAATCCGTAGAGCGTGATCATGCGTCGACGCTACATTGATCGACTCGCGGAGCGAGAGCATCTCGATCCTTGATTCGCTCAGTGCGGCGCGAGCGGCAAGCCGAGCTCTTGCCAGCGCACCATGCCGCCGGAAAGGCTCGCGCAGCGCGCGATGCCGGCGTTGCGCAAGATCACGGTGCCCAAGCACGACCGCCGCCCGGTCTGACACACGACGACGACCGGCTTGTCGCGCGGCACCTCGTCGACGCGCGCGCGCAGCTCGTCGAGCGGAATCGCGAGCGCGTCGCGCAAGTGGCCGAGCTCGCCGCCGAGCTCGCTCGGGTTGCGGACGTCGAGGATCTGGACGTCGCCGCGGCGCTGCGCGAGCCACTCCGGCGCGATCTCGGCGATCCCGGCGTAGGTCATCACGATCGGTCCCCACGCGGCGTCGGTCGCGATCACGTCGACTTCGGGCTTGCCCGCGCGCAGGTTCGCCGGCACCGCGACCGCGAGCTGCTTCGGGTGCGGCAGGCCGAGGTTCGTCATGTAGCCGACGAAGTCTTCTTCGCGCGCGCCGCCGCCGATCCGCGCGTTGAAGCGACGCTCCTCGCCGATCGTGCTCGACGTGCGGCCTTCGTAGTCGTGGCCCGGATACACGATGCAGTCGTCGGGCAGCGTGAACAGTTGATCGCGGATCGAGCGAAACAGCTGGTGCGCGTCGCCCTGCTGGAAATCGGTGCGCCCGGCGCCGCGCACGAGCAGCGCATCGCCGGTGAACACCCCGCGACGATCGGCGGCGACGAACGCGAGACAACCGTCGGTGTGGCCCGGCACCGCGCGGACTTCGAGCGCGCAGTCGCCGAACGCGATCACGTCGCCGTGGCCGAGCGGGCGATCGATCT